>CAZACO010000258.1:0-6284 GCA_964483185.1 uncultured Desulfobacteraceae bacterium | reverse complement strand
CTTTGTGTCAGAAGAGATTGTGAGCATTTTGAGTGTAAATTCGTTTGTAGAGGTTTAACTAAGCACGTTCTCGGCCTAAATCGGCAATCAACAATATTTTTTGGGGGAAAATAGATGTCAGGTCATTCAAAATGGAGTTCCATAAAACACAAAAAGGGGGCCGCTGATGCCAGGCGGGGCAAGATGTTTACCAAACTGATCAAGGAGATAACCGTAGCTGCACGTATGGGAGGGGGCGACCCGGATGGAAACCCCCGCCTTCGATCGGCCATTGCCGCGGCCAAGGCAGAAAATATGCCCAAAGAGAATATTGAAAGGGGAATAAAAAAGGGCACGGGCGAGTTAGAAGGGGTCTCTTATGAGGAGGCAAACTATGAGGGATACGGACCAGGCGGAGTCGCTGTGCTGATAGATTGCCTGACGGATAACAGGAACCGGACCGTGGCAGATATCAAGCACGCATTTGAACGCCACGGAGGAAACCTGGGCGAACCGGGGTGTGTCGCCTGGATGTTTGAACAAAAGGGAGTGATCGCCTTTGAAAAGGATGCGGTAGACGAGGAACAACTTTTCGACCTGGCATTAGAGGCCGGAGCCGAAGATGTCAACGAGGAGGAGACCGAGTTTGAAGTCATTACGAAACCGTCTGACTTTGAACCGGTCAAAAAGGCCATCGATGCTGCCAGTCTCTCCTACACGTTTTCAGAGGTAACGAAGATTCCCAAAAATACCGTCAAGGTGGAGGGTAAAAAGGCGCAGCAGATGTTGAGTCTCATGCAGGCCCTTGAAGACCATGACGATGTGTCCCATGTATATGCCAATTTTGATATTTCTGAAGATGTCATGGAGGCCTTGGGCTGATGCTCGTGCTGGGGGTGGATCCCGGCTCAAGAATTACCGGCTATGGGCTGGTGGAGAAAAAAAATAATGATATGACCTGTATCCATTCCGGCCTTATCAGGCCCCCTAACAAAACCCCATTCTATAAGAGAATCTACAATATATTTGAATCAATGGTGGACATCATGAGCCGTTACCAACCCCAGGAAATGGCCATCGAAGATCTTTTTTACGCAAAAAATATTCAGAGTTCGCTCAAATTAGGGCATGCCAGGGGTGCCGTGCTGATTGCTGCAACTCAATGTAATATTCCGATCTTTGAGTACACCCCGTTAGAGATCAAGAAGTCTGTCGTGGGATATGGGCGGGCCGACAAAGAGCAGGTTCGATCCATGGTCCAGGTCATTCTAAGAATTAAGGAGGATTTGCCCCTCGACGCCTCCGATGCCTTGGCGGCGGCTATATGCCACATCAACTGGTCAAGATTTGAATCGGTGGGAAGATGATTGCGCATTTAGACGGTGTCCTGTTTAAAAAAACGACCCAGTCGATCATCATCAATGTGGGAGTCGTCGGATATGAGGCCACGGTTCCCCTTTCCACCTTTTACGCCCTTCCTGACACAAACGAACGGGTCGGTCTCCTCATCTACACCCATGTCAGGGATGATGCCCTGACGCTGTTCGGCTTCAGTACAAGGATTGAAAAAGATCTTTTTCTGATGCTGATATCGGTATCGGGGATCGGGCCGAAGCTGGCGGTCAATGTCCTGTCGGGGATCGGCCCCGGAGACCTGTTGGCAGCCATTGCTCACGGAGACTCGTTGCGGCTTCAGGCCATCCCCGGGGTCGGCAAAAAGACTGCGGAGAGGATCGCCCTGGAATTGAAGGATCGCGCCTCAAAGGCCCTTGGAGAAACGGATATGCCCCAGGTCCCGGCCCCTCAAGGGGAAGAGCGGCTCATGATGGACGACGCCCTTTCAGCCCTCCTAAATCTGGGATATTCTGCGAAATCGGCCAAGATGGCTATTGAAAGGGCGAAATCCCGGGTCTGCGAAATGACCTTGGAGGGTTTGATCAGGGAGACCTTGAAAATGTTGTCATGATGGAACGGTTATGGAAGAAAGAATTATAGACCCCGAGCCCCGCTTAGACGAACTTCCGGCAGAGATCAGTCTCAGGCCGAAGACACTGGACGAATATGTCGGCCAGGAGGAGATGAAAAGGAATCTCAGGGTCTTTATTGAGGCTGCCAAGGGGCGATCCGAGGCCCTGGATCATGTGCTCTTCCACGGGAGCCCGGGTTTAGGCAAGACCTCCCTTGCCCACATCATTGCCAACGAATTGGAGGTCAACATCAAGAGCACCTCCGGTCCGGTGATCGAGAAATCGGGCGACCTTGCGGCCATTCTCACCAGTCTTCAACCCAAAGACGTCCTTTTTATCGATGAGATCCATCGCCTCAACCATGTGGTTGAAGAGATCCTTTACCCGGCCATGGAAGATTATGAGCTCGATATCATCATCGGACAAGGGCCGTCGGCAAGGACCATGAAGATCCCTTTACCTTCTTTTACATTGGTTGGCGCCACCACACGGACAGGGTTGTTGACGCCACCTTTGAGAGACCGTTTTGGGGTCGTCCTGAGGGTAGAGTTCTACAGCCCTCAAGACCTTCATGAGATCGTCATGCGGTCGGCGATGCTTCTTAAGATCCCGATAAGAGAGGCCGGCGCCCTTGAAATCGCCAAAAGGGCCCGGGGGACGCCGAGGGTGGCAAACAGGCTTCTAAGAAGGGTGCGGGATTTCGCCGAAGTGGAAGCCGACGGGGTGATTACGCGGGATGTGGCAGGCCGTGCCCTGGATATGTTAGAGGTCGATGATCAGGGGCTTGATAAGATGGATCGCTATATTATGTATACGATCATTGAGAAATTCGACGGAGGTCCTATCGGGTTAAACAGCCTCTCCGCGGCCGTCAGCGAGGAAAAGGACACGCTCGAAGATGTGTATGAGCCCTTTCTGATTCAAAGCGGATATATCAAGCGGACGTCACAGGGCCGGGTCGCCACCAAGAGAGCCTATCTTCACCTGGGGCTGGAAAAGAAGGGCCTGGACAGCGTCATTCAAAAGAAGCTCTTTTGAGGATTCCGGCCCGGCTTAAGATGAGAGGGTCTGGCAGAGACTCGGTTTGTGTTTACTGACCCGCTTCTTTTAGAACGAGCACGATCGACCTGTCCTCATCCTCTTTGATCGGCAAGACATCTAAAGAAATTCTCTTACCGTTCAGCATTCGTATGGATTCCCCGGAGATTTTCCCTGATGTGCTGTCGATCGCTTCCAGGGAGGTTTTGATGACGTCATGATCATCCTCAGAAAACAACCCTGTAACGGCCGAACCTAAGAGCCTTTCTTCAGGAATACCGGTCAATAAAATGGCGGCCGGGTTTACAAGCGTGATCCGACCCTCAGGGGTGACCTCCACAATCGCATACGGCAAGCTGTTCAAGATGGTCTCAATATGTCTCTTTGAAGATATCAACTGCTGCGAGATCTCCCGCGAACTTGTTTCGTCAGATCCCATGACTTGACCTGTAGTCCCCTTGAATTCTCCAAGCTCCAACTGGTATAATGGGTCTTCCAATTGCGAAAAGACCTTTTTCCCCGATATCTCATAGAGATACTGGTCGAGTGCTGCAAAAACATGCTTGCTGAGCGCCGGGCCCTTGGAGATGCAGGCATTGGCCCCGAGTTCAGTAAAACAGGCTTGTTTTTCAACGGCAATATCTGAAAAAATAATAAGATAGACGTCCTTCAGTTCAGGTCGATCTCGAATGATGCGGCACAGTTTATCCCCGCCAATATTGGGCATTACCAGGTCAACGAACATGACGTCCGGGATGTGCGTTTCCAGTATATCCAATGCAGAAAGCCCATCTTTTGCCGTCATCACCTGATGCCCTTCCTTGCCGAGAAGAGAAGACATCATTTTCAACATGACCGGGTGGTCATCCACAACCAATATCTTCATCTTGTTTGGACGCCCTGTGATATTTGTGATACACAAAAAGTCCTGCAACTATTTGATATAGCTTATGGATATTCTTTTATTGCTCATGGCGGAGGGAGTAGGATTCGAACCCACGGAGCATTACGCTCAACGGTTTTCAAGACCGCCGCCTTCAACCACTCGGCCATCCCTCCGACGTCTGACGAGGGCCGTTGATGCCCGGCGCCGGATCATTATCTGTAAAAAGTGTAAGACACACCTCGATCAAAGGCAAGAGAAAACCGGTGCATCAGGATCCATTTTTCAGGAAAGTCTCCACCGTTGCCTCTTTCCGGAGTTTGTCAACGAGTTGTTTTACTTCTTTCTGAATTTTTTCCTGTTTCAGATATTGACCAATCCGCCCCTTTATGTCGTCGTACGGAACCGTACTTTCAGGCTTTTTGTCGACGACCTTGATCAGGTGATAACCAAACCTTGTTTCGACGATGTCGCTCACCTCGCCCGGCTTTAATTTGAAGGCTGCGCCCTCAAAAGGCGGCACCATCTGGCCCCGGCTGAAATACCCCAAATCCCCGCCCTTGGAACTGCTCGGTCCCTGGGAATACGCTTTGGCCAATTCAGCAAAATCCTCACCCTTTTTCTGCTTTTCCTGCACTTCTTTGATCTTCTTGAGGGCCTCGGCCTTTTCCGATTCCGCTGCCTTAGGTTCGACCTTTATCAAGATGTGGCTGGCCCGGACCTGTTCAGGTTGCTTAAAAAGACCGGAGTGGCTGTCATAATAGGCCTTGATCTCCTTTTCGGGGACCGCTGTCTTATCCACAAATTTATCGACAACAAGCTTCTCTATGGTCATCCCCTTTTTGATGTCACCCTTCATCTGGGGCTCAGAGAGGTCCAATCCTTTCAAGGCCTTTTTGTATTCCTCCTCAGTCGTGAATCGCTTTTTCCATTGTGCCAGTCTCTCGTCCACCGTCTTCTCATCAATCGTGACCCCCTCTTTTTGGGCCGCCTGGTATAAGAGCTCACTCCCTATGAGTTGATTAAGCACCCCCTCCTTAATCTGGGCATCATCGAGCGCCTTACCCATCCGTAAAGCCTGTTGCTTTGCATAGCCCAGGGCACGGTCAAAATTGACTCGAGTAATAGGGGTCCCGTTGACCACAGCGACATTGTCTCCTGGAGTCGATTTCTTGTCTGCTGCGGACGCCGGCCACCCTATCGCGATGAAGGCGAATGCAACAGCAATCGCTTTCAGCCGTATTTTCTGTCTACCTTGCATTGTGGTCTCCTTTCCTGGTCAAAAACCAAAAATGCCCTTTAAGGGCCTTCCTTCTGCGTTATCGAAAATCAGGCCGAATACATAGCACCTTTTCAGACGGTTTAGCAAGTGATATCTCCGACCACCTGAAAACACGGGGATCCCCTCTTCACATTTCATTTCAAAACTGCTAACAGATAATGTATAAGAACCCCGACATCAGGCATTCGGAGATAGGCGCTTGGCGCCAATGCCTGTTGACATGGAGGGTTCTTTAAGCGCGAAAGGGGGCATTTTTCAAAGGTCTCGAGGCCTCTTTTCAAAACTCCTCAGAAATGCGGTGGAAAGGATCGGTAACCACTCACATGATGGACAAGGAAGCGGCCAGATCCAAAAAAGAGCGCCTCCTCAGCTACTTAGGGAGGCTTGGTTCCCTGATGGTGGCATTTTCGGGGGGTGTTGACAGCGCATTCCTGTTGGCCGCAGCCCGACAGGCCTTGGGAAAAAAGGTGGTAGCGGCCACAGCACGCTCCCCTGTTCACCCCCGCCGTGAACAAGATAATGCCTTGCAATTTGTCAGAGAAAAACAAATTGACCATGTTCTCTTTCAAACAAATGAGACAGAAATCCCGGAATTTATAGCCAACGGCATTGACAGATGCTACCATTGCAAGCATGCGCTTTCCAAGAAACTCTTGCAGATCGCCGCGGAAAGAGAAATTCATCATGTGGCCCACGGCGCCAATATCGATGACATGGAAGATTATCGTCCTGGATTCCGGGCTACTGAAGAAGCAGGCATCATCGCCCCGTTAATCGACGTGCACTTGTGTAAAGCGGAGATTCGCTTTTTAGCTAAAGAGATGGGCCTTTCAGAGTGGGACAAACCTGCCATGGCATGCCTCGCCACCCGATTTCCTTACGGCCGGGTTATTACCGAAAAGGGATTGAAAATGGTTGAAGCAGCGGAAGACTTCCTTTCAGATGGGGGGTTCTTGGTCGTGAGGGTCAGACATCACGGACCTCTTGCGAGGATAGAGGTCAGCGCTTCGGAACTAAGGAGGATGGTAAGCGACAACACAAGGAAAGCCATCGTGGCAGAGTTCCGCAGGATCGGTTTCGATCACGTTTCTTTGGACCTTGAAGGCTACATATCAGGGAAGATGAATCGAAGCAT
>CAZACO010000257.1:0-6289 GCA_964483185.1 uncultured Desulfobacteraceae bacterium | reverse complement strand
TGGACTTGACCAAGGAAAGAGAGACCCATTTTGCCTTCAATGACATCCACGACCTGATTGACAAAATGATCCTGCTTGTTTCGCCCCAAAGCAATGCCAAAAAGATTGAAGTCATCCGACGATTTAGCCCCGACATCGACCAGGTATGGTTGGATTCCGAAAAGATGAAAGAAGTCATTTTGAACTTGTTCTCAAATGCTTTGGAGTTCACTCCGGAGGGAGGCAAGATAGAGATTGTAACAAGAATTGGTAAGGAAAAAGAAAAGTCGAAGAACATTTGTATCGAGATCAAAGATAATGGAGAAGGGATACCCGAATCCATGATTGAAAAGGTCTTTGACCCCTATTTTACCACCAAGCATAAGAGCAGTATCCACAAAGGTACCGGCCTCGGTCTGTTCATTGCCCACAAGAATATGCTGGATCACGGCGGCTCCATCGAGGTAAGAAGCAAAGTCAATGTGGGGACGACATTTTTTTTGATACTGCCTATTCATCCCCTATCAAAACATTCTGGATATGAAGAGGGAGAGGCCCGTGCAAATTGATCGGATCAATATTTATAGGATCTTACTAACTTTCAAAGGGCATTTCTCAATATCCCGTTTAAAAGGGCTCTCTTCTAAAGTGATGGTCGTCGAGGTCATCGGGGACAAGGATGGAATAAGGGGATATGGAGAGGGCGTGCCTATTGAGTTTGTTACAGGGGAAACACCGGAAAGTACGATGAATAGCATCCGTCGCTTCGTACCAGAGAACTGTTTCCCATGGGAATTGAAGGATGTTTCGCAGATTTGGGATTTTGTAGACACCTTTCCCGATGGCAGGAGACATAATACGGCCATCTGCGCCATTGAGTTGGCCCTCTTGGATGCCTTGGGGAAGTATCAGCACGCATCTGTCATCGACTATTTTCCCCAAGAATACCGTGTCGGCAAGATTAACTATGGAGCGCCTATTACCCTTGGCAGCAAAAAACGCAATATTGAAATCTGCAAATGGATCAAAAAGCTTGGAATCACCAAAGTCCGGATCAAGATGGGGAATGATTTTGAACAGAATAAGAACGCTCTCGATACAGCGGTTTCTGTCCTTGGCAACAACTGTGAACTGAGGATAGACCCTAACGGCGTCTGGGACCGAGATCTTGCCTTCATGCACCTCCCTCTTATTGAGAAATACAAGGTGAAGATAGTAGAAGAACCGATGATGAAAGACGAACCGGGTTTCCCAGAATTCGCCGAGTTCTTGCGATCAAAGGGTATAATCTTGATGGCATGCGAGTCCGCACCCACCCTTGAACATGTGAAAAGGATTGTGACAGAAGGGTATTACCAAATGATAAATGTAAAGCTGTGCAGAAGTGGAGGGTTTCGAAGATCATTTGCTATGATTGATGAAATCCGTCAAAGCAGCCTTTCCTTTCAGATAGGATGTACCTTGGGCGAATCGGGAATCCTTTCTGCTGCGGGCAGGGCACTGTGTCTTCTATGCGGCGATGCGGTCAATTTTGATGGTTCTTATGATCAATTCTTATTAAAAGAGAATACGACTGTTAAAAACGTATCATTCGGGCCGGGTGGAGAGGCAGGCCCCCTGGAAGGTCCCGGCCTGGGAGTGCACGTTAGCGGACAGGACCTGTTACGCCTGGGAAATGGCTCGCCGGCCCTGACAATAACAAGACCTTCATCGATGTAACCTGGGACTTGGAATTATAGGCGGTAAATACATATGACTTCACGCTTAAGTTATTCGCAATGGAAGAACCAACACAAACCTTTTTTAGAAACCCTTCCCTCCAAACATGTTTTTCTATTGTTTTCGGGGGGCAATGATTCATCCGTGGCCATGGATTTTATCTTGAAGGCGGGGAAGGAATTCGGCTTTGACTTTGAGGCACATGCAGGCGCTTTTCCCGTGCACAGGTACAGTGAAGAGGAGACAGACAGACTATCTTCTTACTGGGATGGGCGAGGTGCCAACCTTGTGTGGCACAAATTGGCTGAAACGGATGAGCGCCTAACGGCTGCGGAAAGTCCGTGCACCTATTGCCAAAGCCTTAGGAAAAAGATGCTAAAGACCCTGTTACCCGAAATGGTGTCTGACTGGAAGCGTTTTATCCTTATTGCAGGGTACAGTCTTTGGGATCTTGTAAGCTATTCCATAGAGCATATACTTGCCGACGCCTTTTCCGACCCCGAAGAAGGGGAAAAGGGAGTAAGGAATCAAAGATATCTGGAAACTGCACAGCGTTTTCACCCTCTGCTCACGATGAAGGAAGGATACACCGTTTTTAGACCCCTGATCAAATATAACGGTAATGAGATCGTAGAACTGGTCACGGAGACAGGCATTCCCACCCTTTCAATCCCATGTAAATTTTCGGATTTCAGACCCAAGAGGGTATTGGAAGGTTACTACAAAAAGATGGGGTTACGCTTTGAGTACGATCGTGTCCTCGGGTTTGCAAAAGGCCATCTTGATCTCCCCGATATTGCCGAATACACCTCACTCAAAAAAGAAGAATATCTGCGTCACTTATTTTAACTTGAGCTATGATGGGCTGACTGCTTGAAAAAGAGGATAATTCCCTCGGCAAGTGATCCTATGGTGTATTCGGGTGGAACGAGGCTCACTTTAAAGCCGTTTTCTTCAGCAGTTTCTGCGGTTATGGGGCCTATACAGGCAACGGCCACCTGTTCCATCCACTCCTGGAGTCGTTTACCATCCGCATCGAACATCTTCACGAAATTGCTCACAGTGGACGAACTGGTGAAGGTCACCATGTCGATAGACCCTTTCATGAGCAGTTCCCTGACCCGTCCCCTATCATGATCAGGACTGATGGTCTGGTAGGCATGCACCACATCCACATGGGCACCGGACGCCCGCAACTGCTCGGGCAGCACCTCCCTCGCCTTGGCGGCCCTTGGGATGAGAATCTTTGCGCCCCTAACCCCCACTTCCTTGAAGGATTCCACAACCGCTTCGGCCCGATATTCCTCCGGCATCAGATCCGGCTGGATCCCCATGTGTACCCAGGCATCGGCGGTCTTGGGTCCGATCACTCCGATCCTGATCCCCTTCAGGTCCCGGATATCCTTCCCGAGAAATCCGAGCCGCTCGATGAAAAACCTGACCCCGTTGACCGAGGTAAAGAGCAGCCAGTCATATCCACCTAGGGCCTTGATCGCCCGGTCAAGGGATTCCCAGCTTTCGGGCGGCCTCACCTCGATGGTAGGGAATTCGATACCCTCTGCGCCCAATGCATCGAGCATGCGGCGAAACTCACTGGCCTGTTCCCTGGCCCTCGTGATTACGATCCGTTTGCCGAAAAGGGGTCTTGTCTCAAACCAGTTCAGATCCTCTCTCAACCGGACCACCTCTCCCACAACGATAACGGCAGGAGGTCGGATCCGGTTTTCTTCGGCTACCTGGGCAATATTTTCGAGATTTCCCACCCACGTGGTCTGTTCTGCAGTCGTGCCCCTGCGGATCACCGCCACCTGCGTATCAGGGGACCGGCCATGTTTCATGAGGCCCTCAGCGATCTTCGGGAGATTCCCCACGCCCATGAGAAAGACCAGGGTCCCGGCGCCTGTTGCCAGTTTGTCCCATGCGATCCCCGATTTTTCTTTCAGAGGGTCTTCATGACCGGTGACAAAGGCTACGGTTGCGGTATAGTCCCGGTGGGTCAGGGGGATACCTGCATAGGCCGGAACGGAGATGGCCGACGTCACCCCGGGCACAATCTCGAAATTCACACCCGACCTGGCCAGTTCCTGGGCCTCTTCTCCCCCCCTGCCGAAGATAAAGGGATCGCCGCCTTTGAGCCGGACAACCGTCTTTCCGCTCCCGGCCCTTTCCACGATCAGGGCATTGATCTCCTCCTGGCGCATGGTATGGGATCCGCCCTTCTTTCCCACGTAGATCACTTCCGCCCCGTTTCGGGCGTACCCGAGAAAGGACCGGTTTGCCAGGTAGTCATAAATGACCACATCCGCCTGGCAAAGGCATTCCTTTCCCTTGATCGTAAGGAGCCCGGGATCGCCCGGCCCGGCCCCAACCAGATAGACTTTTCCGTTCTGGATTGATGATTGATGATTGATGATTGAAGGTTGCTTCATATCGTGCCTTTATGCAGGTTAAGGGTTTGTTGGCCTCTTGCGTTTATAGGGTCCATCGGGTTCGGGGTTGAGGGTTGCAAGACCCAGGTTGAGTGTCCAAAATCAATCGACAATCGTCAATCGTCAATCGCCGATCCATAGACCTTTTCAAGCACGCTGCCTGCCCCGGAAGCGAGCAGTCTCCTCGCACAGTCAATCCCGATCGCTTCAGCTTGATCCCGGGTTCCCGCAGTCTCTTGTTTAAAGAGTCTCGATCCGTCGAGTTCCGCCACCATACCCTTGAAACGGATGTCATTCCCATTCAATTGGGCAAGACCGGCAACGGGGACTTGACACCCCCCCTCGAGTTCCTTTAAGAAGGCCCTTTCGGAGCGGACGGTGATTCGGGTCGGCTCATGATCCAGAAAATCAAGGATGCGAACGGTCTGTGCGTCATCCCGCCGCACTTCCAGCCCGAGGGCCCCCTGGCCGACCGCCGGCAGGACCTGATCCGGCGAAATGACCTGGGTGATCACCCCTACCAGACCCAGCCGCCGGAGACCGGCGTTTGCCAGGATAATGGCATGGAGGTCCCCTGATTCGAGCTTCCGCAGCCGGGTGTCCACATTCCCCCTCAAGGGAACCAGTTCCAGGTCCGGTCGGAGGCACAACAACTGCGCCCCCCTCCTGAGGCTGCTGGTGCCCACCCGTGCCTGACGGGGAAGCTGGTCAAGGCTCAAGCCGCCGGCAGAGATCAGGGCGTCCGAAGGGTCTTCACGTTCCGGAAAGGTGGAAAGCATAAGTCTGTCAGGCAATGCCGCGGGCACGTCCTTCATGCTGTGGACGGCCAGGTCAACCCTCTTTTCCAGGAGGGCATCCTCGATCTCTTTCACAAAAAGGCCCTTGCCGCCAATTTTGCTCAAGGGGGAATCCAGGATCTTGTCCCCGGTGGTCTTTATCCGAATTAGTTCGACGAGGAGATCGGGATGTTCCGCCTCTATCTTGTCCTTGACCCATTCGCTCTGCCGGAGGGCCAACCTGCTCCCTCTTGTACCAATCCTCAGGATCATATGGGCTCCAAAGCTATCTCGAGCGCAACAGGAATCGCGCCAGTTCCAGGTCATATGGGGTTGTTACTTTGATATTGCGCTCTGACCCCTCCACAACCGTTACAGGAATCCCTAACCTTTCCACTAAAAAGGCATCGTCCGTAGCCTCCTCTCCTCCCTGGGCCGCTGCCAGTTCATGAGCCTTCAGGATGTCCTGGTAGCGGAAGGCCTGGGGGGTCTGGACCATCCACACCCGTTGTCGCTCATATGTCCGTACCACCTCGTGGCGGTCGTCCACCTCCTTTACCGTCTCCTTGGCAGGAAGTGCCGCAATCACGGCCCGGTGGGTCATGGCGGCCTCAATCACCCTTTTCAGAAGCCCCTTTTCAATGACAGGCCGGACCCCGTCGTGGATCAGGACGAGATCGTACCTCCCTTCGGTGGCCTCGATGCCGAGTCTTACAGAATCCTGGCGACGCTTACCACCCGGTACGATCTTTTCAACCTTTGTGAGGCCATATTTCTCCACGATATGATCCCTGCAGTAGGCCACATCTCCGGGAGGCACCACCAGGACAACCCCATCCACTTCTCTGCAATCCTGAAAGAGCTTCAGGGTCACGGCCAGGATAGGCCTTCTATCAAGGCTCAAAAACTGCTTGGGCCGTTCGCTTTTCATCCGGATGCCGGATCCTGCAGCCGGGATGACGGCCACGATATTGAGAGACGACTGTTTCATCATGACGGTTCCAGGCTAAATACGCTCGGGGTAACTTCTCAAAAAATCAGGGGGCTTGCCGTCTCCAACCATGTATACGGGGTTTTTGAGAACATACCTCTCGGGGACCTTACAAAAAACAAAAGCAGGCCCGGGGCCAGGCAAGTTCCCCGAATCCTGCTCAAGATTAATGATCGGTTTCAGCCCTGGACAACCTTCCTGGTCTGCTTCTTCAGCCGGTTGATCCGCCGTCTGAGGATCTTGACCTGTTTACGGTCCCTGGTCGCCCGAACCTCTTCTCTTTTTTCCCTGAGCTGGACGATCGTTGCCTTCAGATCCTTTACGCTTGCTGCCTGCTTCTGGACCTTCTTTTTTTTGCCCTTTGGCGGGGCTTCCTCTTCAATGCCATAATACTC
>CAZACO010000256.1:0-6304 GCA_964483185.1 uncultured Desulfobacteraceae bacterium | reverse complement strand
CGACTCCGCGGATTGACGCTGAGATTGCGAAAAAGGGCCATTTCTGGATGGAAACCAGCTAAGGGATCGCCCTAAGAAATGACTGTCATTAGGAGCAGGTATGAACGAGAAACATCTGAATAAGATAGCAGGACAACTGAGTCTCGCACTCAGGCAGGTAGAGGCCACCGCCCGGTTACTCGAGGAGGGGGGTACGGTCCCCTTCATCGCCCGTTACCGAAAAGAGGCCACGGACTCTCTGGACGAGGTGGCCATCACAGCCATACGCGATAAAATGGCTCAGATGGAGGCCTTGGATAACCGGAAAGAAAGTATATTGAAATCGCTCAGGGAGCGGGAGCTGCTTTCGGACGATCTGGAGAAAAAGATTATCTTTGCTGAGACACTCACCAGCTTGGAGGACATCTATCTGCCGTACAGGCCAAAACGGCGCACGCGGGCCACCGCAGCCAGGGAAAAGGGTCTTGAACCTTTAGCGAAACGTATCTTCGATCAAAAGGATGATACGGATCCGGTCATAGCGGCCGCCGCCTACATAGACATTGAAAAGGGCGTTGAAACCGCGGACGACGCGCTTGCAGGCAGCCGTGACATCATAGCCGAATGGGTGAATGAAGACCAGACGGCCCGCCAGAGGATGCGGGCGCTCTATGCGCAGAAAGGGGTCTTTTTCTCAAAGATGATTCCGGGAAAGGAAGAAAAGGGGGCCAAGTTCAGAGACTACTTTGACTGGCAAGAACCTGTGATGAAGGCGCCATCGCACCGGATTCTTGCCATGCGACGGGGAGAGAAGGAAGGATGTATCGATCTGAGAATAGCCCCCCCGGAGGACGAAGCCCTGGCACTACTGGAGGCCATGTTCGTCAAAGGAGACAGTGGAGCCTCACAGCAGGTGAAGGAAGCGGTGCACGACGGCTACAAGAGGCTTTTGTCTGTTTCCATGGAGACGGACGCCAGGCTTGAGACCAAAAAGAGGGCTGACGACGAGGCCATCAAAATATTTGCAGATAATCTCAAGGAACTCCTCCTTGCCCCACCCCTGGGTCAGAAACGTGTCATGGCCATAGATCCGGGGATCCGTACCGGCTGTAAGGTGGTCTGTCTCGATTCCCAGGGCAAGCTGCTCCAAACAGAAACCATCTTTCTTTTCAAGTCGGAAGAAGCCAAAGTGTCCGCTGCAAAAACGGCCAAGGACTTATCGGATAGATATGGCGTGGAGGCCATTGCAATCGGGAACGGTACTGCCGGACGGGAGACCGAGGCCTTTGTTCGTTCTCTTTCCTTTCCGGCCGACATTCCGGTGGTACTCGTCAATGAGAGTGGTGCTTCTGTCTATTCAGCCTCGGAAGCGGCAAGAGAGGAATTTCCGGATCTGGACGTGACATACCGGGGGGCCGTATCCATCGGAAGGCGTCTCACAGACCCTTTGGCCGAACTGGTGAAAATCGACCCCAAATCGATCGGCGTCGGCCAGTACCAGCACGATGTAAACCCACTGGCACTCAAGAAAAGCCTCGATGACGTGGTCACGAGTTGCGTCAATGCGGTGGGCGTGGATGTGAACACGGCGAGCCAGCAGCTTCTGACCTATGTGTCAGGCCTGGGTCCGCAGTTAGCCAAGAATATTGTGGCCTATCGCGATGAATACGGTGCCTTCTCATCCCGGGAAGAACTAAAAAAGGTGTCGCGTCTCGGTCCGAAGGCCTTTGAGCATGCAGCCGGTTTTCTCCGCATCAGGGAGGGGGAAAACCCCTTGGATGCCAGCGCGGTCCATCCTGAATCGTATGGCATTGTGGAGGCCATGGCGATGGATCTTGGCTTCGGCGTCACGGACCTGCTGGCGATGGATTCGCTCAGGGAAAAGATAGACCTGAAGAGGTATGTGACGGATACCGTAGGTCTCCCTACTCTGACCGATATCCTTGCCGAATTAGCCAAGCCCGGTCGCGATCCAAGGGAAGCGTTTGAGAATTTCAGCTTCAAGGAGGGGGTCGAAAAGATGGAGGATCTTCAGCCCGGCATGAGCCTGTCCGGGGTGATCACGAATGTTACCGCCTTTGGCGCGTTTGTTGACATCGGTGTCCATCAGGACGGGCTGGTCCATATCAGCCAGTTGGCCGACCGCTTTATTAAGGATCCCAACGAGGTGGTCAAGGTGCATCAGCATGTAACGGTCAAGGTATTGGACGTGGATCTGGGGAGAAAACGGATTGGCCTTTCCATGAAACAGGGTGCCGACCCGAAATCCGGGGAAACCAGAAAGGTGTCAAAAACGGCTGAAAAGAGGAGCAAGGCCAAAAAACCGCGGAAAACGGCACCGGGCCCCTTCAACAACCCCTTTGACAAGACGTTCAGAGCATAGCGTCCGGACAGAACTGCACATTTTTTCAAAAATGACAAGGAATGAGATTCATACCGTGGGCTGCGGTACGTGTCCTGCCTGTCTCCAGCAGCGTGACAAAAGACTGGCGACCGAGACGGCAAATATGATATGGTGACAGACATGCAGTTGGCGGATAATTGCATGGAGTCTACTGAAAAAATCTGGAGGCAAAGATCATGGCACGCAGCAGTTTTGGGCCTCGCAGACCCCAGCGGGGCAACATCAAGCCGGAAAAAACGGCTGAGGTCGTTGCCCGGGCCCGACAGGCTCAGACAGAGCGTGAAAGGAGCTACCGGGAGCAGTCACTGAAGATCCATCCCTGGATATGTGCCCGCTGCGGCCGGGAGTTTACCAATCGAAACCTGCACGAGTTGACGGTTCATCATAAAGACCACGACCATGACAACAACCCCCCTGATGGAAGCAACTGGGAAAACCTGTGCATCTACTGCCATGACAATGAGCACCGACGGCACCTCGATTATTTAGAGGGGAAGGGAATCCAGGTAGGCGATGAACAGGGATCGGACTTCACCCACAATCCCTTTGCCAATCTCAAGGGGTTGCTCAAGGAGAAGAAACCCTAACAGATCCTCGGCAACTGTTCCCCGGTGAGCATGGAAAGGATGCGGGTTCCACCCACCCGGGTCTTGAGAAGGACCCTCCCGGGGTTCTGATCCGTCACCCGTCCTATTATCTTGGCGTTTTTTCCGTACCTGTCCCTTTTCATGGCGTAAAGAACGGCATCGGCATCCCCGGAATCAACTGCAATCAGGCATTTGCCCTCATTGGCTAAATAGAGCGGATCGAGACCCAAGAGCTCTGAGGCCGCCATAACCGGCTTTGACACGGGAAGGGCATCTTCAAAGAGATGGATCCCCACGCCCGACTGCCCTGCAATTTCATTGAGCGCCGTGGCAACCCCGCCCCGGGTGGGATCTCTCAGGACATGAATCCGGGAACTGGCCGCCAGGATAGAGGAAACCAGCCGGTTGAGAGGGGCGCTGTCGCTCGTTAAACCGGTCTTGAAGTCAAGGCCCTCACGACTGGTGAGGATGGCAACGCCATGGTCTCCGATGTCGCCGTTGATGAGGATGAGATCGCCCGGCAGGGCATTGTGACTGCTCACCTCAACGCCTTCCGGCACGGAGCCGATGCCTGAGGTGTTTATGAAAATCTTGTCCATCTTCCCCTTCTGCACCACCTTGGTGTCGCCCGCAACGACCATCACGCCGGCCGCCATGGCGGCCTGTGACACTGAATCAACGATCCTAATGAGGTGTTCCATCGGAAGGCCTTCTTCAAGGATAAGGCCGAGCGTCAGATAGAGAGGGACCGCACCCTGCATGGACAGATCGTTCACCGTCCCATGAACCGACAGACTTCCGATATCGCCGCCCGGGAAAAAGATCGGGTCCACTACGTACGAATCCGTGGTCATGGCAACCCTGCCTCTCGGCAGGTCTACCACGGCGCTGTCATCCAGACGGCGCAGGAAATCGTTATCCAGACGGCTCAGGAAGATCTCATGGACCAGATCGCGGGAGGCCTCGCCGCCGCTCCCGTGATCAAGGGTAATCTCGTTGGGTGTCATGGTTGCCTCGTGTGAAAATGGATATTGGATACTGGTTGCTGGATACTTGATACTGGCTGCTGGTTGATAGCCCATGGCTCATCGCTGATGGCTGATAAGCGGATGTACGTCTCAATTCCGCGCCTGACGCCTAACGCCTTGTGCCTCCTGCACGGGTTGCTTTGAGCTTTCAGCTTTTGGCTTGTCCCTGCATGGGGCTCCTCAACTTTAGGCATTTTAGGCAATTTAGCGCACTTTAGGCACTTGTCCTGTTTTCAAGCTTCCGGTTCAGCCAGTCCAACAGGTAGGCCAGGACCGCTTCCTGTTCCGGTTCGTTATGGATTTCGTGATAGAGACCCTCCCATATCTTGAGTGTACACCGATCCCCAGCCCTGGCCGCAAACTCGCTGCTGGCCTGTGGAGACGTGAGGCGGTCGGCCCCGCCGTGCATCAGGAGGAGGGGGAGGGAAAACTCTGCCGCGTGTTGCAAGAGCCACTCCCCGTTCTGAAGCATGCCGATCCCCAGTCGCGGCGTCAGCCGGTCGTGAACCAGCGGGTCGTTCACGTAGGCCTTCACCACGTCGGGATTGCGGGAGAGCGTCTGGACGTCAATTTCATTGGACATGGACAGTCCCGGCCACAGGCGGAACATGATTTTCCCGAGGGCTATCTTCAGGGCTGGCGGCTCGAAGGCCGTCCGGAGGGCCGGGGCCGTGGCAATCACCCCGGCCAGTCGAGGACGCTGGCGCAGGACAACCTCGAGGACCAGATTCCCCCCCAGGCTGTGCCCGTACAGAAAGGATGGATGGTCGGGGTATCGGCTGGCGCTTTCTTCCAAGAACTGCGCGATATCATCCGTCAATATCTGAAAATTCGGGGTGTGGCCGCGCTGCCCGTCGGATTTGCCGTGACCCCGCTGATCAAAGGCCGTCAGAATATATCCGGCCCTGGTGAGATAGGCGGCCACATGCTCGTAGCGCCCACTGTGCTCTCCCAACCCGTGAACCAGGCACACCAGCCCCTTTGATCCGGCCTCCGGCAGCCAGCCCTGTGCATACAACCGCAGATGATCTCTGGTTTCCCAGCCAAATTCACTATGTTTCATGTTGATGTCTCCTGACGGCCCGAATTTATGCCTGTGCCAAGTCGCTCGGATCGTTCCGTGTGGACCCGTGGTAAGGGCCCGGCAACTACACCTGCGGCTCGACGATGACCTTTATGCAGTCATGTTCGGTGGGAGTACAGACGATCTGAAATCCAAGGGGTGCATCCGCCATGGGCAATCGATGGGTCACGGTCTTCAGGACAGGAACGGCCTTCTCCCTGATCAGCTTGAGGGCGGTCCTGCAGTCCGAAGGGGCCCCCGCATAGGTGCTGGTCAGGGTTATCTCAGTCCTCCAGAAGAGGTCATTGATGGCAGCCGGAAGCCTTGCGCCCTCTGCAGCCCCTGCAAAAAAGAGGATGGTGCCCCCTTTCTCCACGGCCTTGAGGCCTAAGGGAATGAACCCGTCAAAACAGATAATCACCACATCGGCCAGGCGACCCTCATTGGCCAGACGCAGGCGATCCAGGATCCCGTCATCCATATGGAGGACGAGATCTGCCCCCATCTCCTTCGCTTTCTTCAGCCTGAAGGGGATGGTATCTGTCGCTGCTACCAGGCCTGCTCCGAGGGCCCGGGCCATCCCCACATGGAGCAGCCCGGAGATCCCGCTCCCTAATACCAACACCGTTTGTCCCGGCCTCAGCCGGGCATTCTTCTGGCCTCTGAAGACACAGGCCAATGGTTCCATGAAGGATGCCTCTTCAAAGGTGACGCCATCGGGGACATGAAAGACACCGCGGTCCACATTGATGGCAGGCACCCTGACAAATTCAGCAAATCCCCCGGGCTCAAAATGGGTTCCGCTCAACAGGGTCTCACAGACCGTATGGTGCCCGCTCAGGCAGTAGTGACAGGTGTTGCAGGGGACATGATGCGTCGCCGCTATCCGGTCTCCCGGTTTGAATCGCTCCACCCCGTCCCCGACGGCAACCACGTCTCCGGCCACCTCATGTCCCAGGACCAGTGGCACCTTGTCGCGGCGGTACCACTCCATCACGTCGCTGCCGCAGATGCCGCTGGCCACGACCTTCATCAGCAGTTCGCCCGGACCTATCTGCGGCACGGGCATTTCCTCCAAACGGACATCCTTATTGCTGTAATACATTAAAACGCGCATGGGATACGGATCACTGGTTGCTGGTTGCTGGATACTGGGTAGTCGCTGCTAAGGGCTCGCGCAAAAATAACTTCACATTTTCGCATCCCATCTTCAGGTCATCTTCGGCCGCGCCTCAATCGCAAA
>CAZACO010000255.1:0-6313 GCA_964483185.1 uncultured Desulfobacteraceae bacterium | reverse complement strand
GGTCCCGTAAAAAGTATGTTTTCTCGCAAAGGCGCCAAGAACGCCAAGAAAAGATTTTTTAATATTGACAAGTTAACTTTGTGAGCGTTGCGCCTTTGCGCGAGATTTTGAATTTTTACGAATGCATCAAGATTGAATATTTGTGAAATTGTTTTGCTCTGTTTTTGCAGTCAGGCATGTGCAAAAAGTTGTGAATTGAGGAATCCCGGAATTATTTCAGGATTGCGATTGAAGGCGAATCCCTGAATCCCTGAATTCCTCAATTTGCTCTCAATCCCGATGGTTATTTCCCTTCGTACATCTGGGCAAAATCTTTGATGTCCGAGACAATCGCCTTTGCCGGAAGGCCCTTTGCCTCGGCATTGGCTATCCATTTATCCACAAGCGGTTTCAGTTTGTCATCCCATTTAGCCATTTCCTCTTTCGGGAGCACGGTGATTTCAATGTTGTAGTTTTTCTTTGACCAGGCGATCGACTCCTCCACATGGTTGTCCATATAGACGCCTGTCCAGGCCGCCTGCTGGGGACCCAATTCATCAAAGACCGCCTGGACGTCCTTTGGGAGGGAATTCCATTTATCCATGTTCATCACTACGGCAAAGGGATATACCGGTCCATTGAGCATGGTCACGTACTTGCACATCTCGGCGTATTTGAAATCCTTCAATGTCTCGAGTGAGGAGGCCGCGCCTTTCACAACTCCCTTCTGTAGCGCTTCTGGTGTCTGGGACTGGGGCATGCCGACCGCATTGGCGCCCAGTGTTTTGAGGACCTGGGCAACGCCCCCGGAAGCCCTTAACTGAAGTCCTTTGAGGTCGTCCAGATTTTTGACGGGGACTTTTGCGTAGATATTTGCGGGTGCACAGGTAAACATGGTAAGGACTTTCACCTTGGCAAATCCCTCGGGCTTATACTTATTGTAAAGATCCCACAGGGTGAGGCTGGCCACTGCTGCGTTCGGAAATCCGACCGGCAGGGCCGTGGCATTGGTGACCAGGAACCGTCCCGGCTGGTAGGCCATGCACAGACAACCGATGTCGGCGGTCCCTGCAATGACGCCATCCATCATCCCTTTAGCGTTCAGGAGTGTTCCTCCGGGGAAGGTTTGAACGGCCACCTTTCCATCGGTCCGTTTCTCCACCTCTTTTTTCCACTTTTCCATCTGAACACAGGGAAAGGTGGGGGCGGGCGGGAAGTTGGCATAGGTGAGTTTGATCGGTTCTGCTGTCGCACTTGCCGGCATCCAGGCAATCGTCAAGACTGCTGCCAAAAAGACTCCGGCCAATATGAATCCCAATCTTCTTTTCATGATTCAGACCTCCTTATTTTTTGATGGACGATTTGTTAACCAAAATCCAAAGTGGACGCTGTTTTCACCCCCTTTCTTGACCGTCTCAATGAGTGAACATACCAAATGAGCCGAATAGAGTTTAAAAGTGAGCTAAAGTGAACTAAAGTGACTAAAATGAGTCCCGCAAGGCGGGATGACTGAAATTGGGGCTGCTGTCTCATCATGTTCAATATTTCACGCCATGGCGTGATTGGACGTTTCCCGCTGCCAGCGGGATTGGACGTTTATCTTTTTCTATAGCCTAAAATATGCCCGGTTCCCTGTATTCCCCGAACACGTCTCTGAACACATCGGCCATCTCCCCTACGGTTGCGTACGATTTACAGCATTCAACCAAGTACGGCATGACGTTTTTCTTTTGACTGGCCGCCTGCTCAAGGGCCTTCAAGGATTCACCGACAGCCTTGGTGTCTCTCTCCGATTTAAGTTTCTTGAGTCGGTCAATCTGGAGCTTAGCCCATTCATCGTTATATTCATGGAGTTCCACCTCCATGTCAACGCCTTCTGTGTACTTGTTGACCCCGACCTTCGTGACCTCTCCCTGCTGGAGCTTCTTTTCAAACTCATAGGCCTGTCTGCCCACTTCTCGCTGGACATATCCGGAGGAAACCGCCTCCACCATGCCCCCCATCTTTTCCACCTTTTCCATCTCTTCCAGGATCTTTTCTTCCATCTCCTTGGTGAGGGTCTCCATGAAGTAGGAACCGGCCAAGGGATCGACCGTGTCCCTGAGGCCTATTTCGTCCATCAGAATCTGAAAGGTCCTCAGGGATAGAAGTGCGGCCCGCTCTGTGGGGATGGTGTATGCCTCGTCAAAAGAGCAAAGGGCGGTAGTCTGCGCGCCCGAAAGGGCTGCCGCAAGGGCATAGTAGGCGCCGCGCACGATGTTGTTTTCAGGCTGCTGCTTGGTCATGCCCGAGCCTCCCCCGCCGAATATGCCGCGGAGAAAGAGGGCCTTTTTGTCCTGCACGCCATATCGTTCCCGGAGGAGTTTTGCCCAGAGTTTTCTGGCCGCCCTGAACTTGGCCACCGTCTCCCACAGGTTCCCGTAGACGTTCAGGTTAAAAGAGAATCTTCCCACAAAATCTTCGGCCCTGTATCCGCGGGCAATTACATCATCAATATAGGCAAAGGCGATCATGAATGCGTACGATATCTCCTGTGCCGGGGTGCAGCCGGATTCCCTGATATGATAGCCGCAGACCGACACCGGGTTGCACCTTGGCAGTTCCTTCATGGCGTATTCGATGGTGTCTCCGATCAGCCGGACCGCCGGTTCCACCGGGTAGATCCATGCCCCCCGGCCGACCATCTCCTTCAGGATGTCGTTCTGGGGCGTTGCCGATATCTCTGTTTTACTATACCCGAACCCCTCGGCCACAGACTGGTACATGGCCAACATCACGGATGCGACTGCATTGATGGTCAACCCGCTCCCGATGCGGTTTAGTTCAATATCCTTGAAGGCGATCTCAAAATCCCTCAGGGAATCGACCGCCATCCCTACCCGGCCCACTTCTCCTTCGGCCATCTCGTCATCGGAATCGTAGCCCATCTGCGTCGGGAGATCAAATGCCACATTAAGCCCTGTCTGACCGTGGGAGATCATCAACTTGAACCGTTCATTGGTCTCCTCGGGCGTGCCGAATCCGGTATACTGACGGGTCGTCCAGTTTCGACTCCTGAAACCCTGGGGGTGGAGGCTCCTGGTAAAAGGGAATTCCCCGGCGTCCCCCAGATCTTTCTTGTAATCGAAACCGATTGCATCGAGATCGTCGGGCGTATAGACCGGTTTAACCTTGATGCCGGACTGCAAAATGACTTCCTTGATGGCATCCTTCTCATCCTTGATATATGTTGCTACTCCCATTTCTGCCTCTCTTGTCAGATATTACAGGTTACCTGCTGTGGAAACGTTCCTTGATGGTCCCCTTCAGGATCCGGGTGTCTGTTACCTGCCGGGCACATTCTTCTCAATGAACTCGACAATATTATCAAAATAGCTCCCGCCGGGAAATATCCCCTCCACGCCCATCTCTTTCAGGACCGGGATGTCTTTATTGGGGATGACGCCCCCAACCACCACCAGCTTCTTATCCACCCCCTGTTCCTTTACCATACCCATCAGTTTCTTACAAATAGGGATGTGGGCCCCTGACATGATTGAAAGCCCTATCACATCCACATCTTCCTGAACCGCCTGGTTCACGATACTGGCCACGGTCTGGTGAAGGCCTGTGTAGATAATTTCCATCCCGGCCTCCCGCATGGCGTGCGCAACGACCTTGGCCCCCCGGTCGTGACCGTCAAGGCCCGGCTTGGCTAACAGGACGCGTATCTTTCTCTCTGCCATAGCTCAACAACTCCTTGCCATAGGTGCATTTCAATTTCTCTCCATATCAAATTCCCTGAGCACAATATCCTGTCCCCTCAGGATGTGCTGTTTCACCAGCCTCTCGACGCCATCCGTGTCTCTGTCACTCATGGCCTCGATCATCAACCGGTGATCGTTGTTGCTCAACTCGGCCGTGGCCTTTATCCTGAGGATGACCAGCCTGAAACGGTATATGTGGTCTCTGAGATCATTGATCATCTTTATCAGCCGGGGGCTGCGGCTGAGGCCATAAAGAAGATCGTGGAATTCCGTGTTGATTTGCGGCAACGCCTTCAAGTCCCCCCGGTCCAGACATTGCTGGTAATCCCCGAGTTTATCCTCCAACGGTTGCAGCTCGCCTTCCAGGTGCCGAATGGCGGCTAATTTTGCCGCGTAGCTTTCCAGAACGCTTCGAATGCCAAAGGTTTCCTCAATGTCCGCGCGGGTCACTCCCACCACGAAAAACCCGCCTTTGGGATCCTGGCGCAGGAGACCCTCCCTTCCTAACTTGTGAATCGCCTCCCTTACCGGTGTCCGGCTGATACCCAATGCATTCGCCACACGGCTTTCCACCACGCGACTCTCAGGGGCCAGATCTCCTTTTACGATGGCCCTTTTTAGATTCCTATAGACAGACTGGCCTAACGATCTCCTTGCGGGTAACGATCTGAGACTTTCAAACTCCGGGACATCTATTTTATCTGCTTCAGACATGGCAAACCAGAGCCCCGTTTTTTTTAAATGCCGAACTGCCTTGCGATCGTTGTCTGGAGGACCTCATGGGTGCCACCGCCATAGAGGAGAAAGCGGTTGTCTCGGTAATACCTCTGAACGGAATATTCCATGGAATAGCCGTAGGCCCCGAAAATTCTTGTGGCCTCGTCACAGGCGCTGCAAGCCGATTCAACCGTAAAATATTTGGCCATAGAGGCCTCGTTCAGACATGCTACCTTGTTATCGATGAGATGGGTAACCTTGTAAGCCATCAGGTGCCCGGCCTCTAAATTCACGGCCATGTTGGCGATCTTGGCCTGAATGAGTTGATATTTTCCGATCGGTTTCCCGAACTGCACTCGCTCTTTGCAATACCTGATGGAGTCATCCATGGCGGCACGGTGGAGACCCAGGGCCAGGCAGGCGGTCATGATCCTGATCTCGGCCAGGATCGTGAGGAGTACGTTCAGACCTCTCCCGAGTTCACCCAACATGTATTCGTCAGGAACGTGACAGTTGTTGAAATAGATTTCCGAGAGGGAGGATGTCCTCGTGCCAAGGGTTTCAAATTTTTTGCTGTGAGAGAAGCCGGGCGTGTCACTCGGGATGAGAAAAAACATGAGCCCCTTCAACTTCTTGGCCGGGGCTGTCTGGCAGAGGACCGTATGGAAATGACCATAAGGACCACTGGTGGACCACGTCTTCATTCCATTGATCACCCATCCATCTTTGGCCTTTGTGGCTGAGGTTCTCACCGCACCCAGATCAGAGCCTGCCTCCGGCTCTGTCAACTGAAAGGCACCGATCTTTTCACCCCGCAGGGCGGGCCGAAGATATTCCTCATGCATCTTCTTGGTCCCGTACAGATAGAGGCCGTTTGTACCCATCAGGCATTGCATGGCCGTAGTCGCAGCCAGGCTCAGGAGTCCCCTTGCCAGTTCCTCCATGGCAATACAGTAAAGTGTTGTGTTCCCGTTCGACCCCCCCACTTTCTTGGGGTACCGGATACCCAAGATCCCCATATCAGCAAGTTTCCGGAATAGATAGAATGGAAACTCTCCCTGTTCATCCAGCTCCCTGGCCACGGGAATGACTTCCTCATTCACAAACCTGGCCATGATTCTCCTATGGAGCTTTTCTATATCTGAACGTAACATGGTCCTCCCCCTATGTGCTCTTGCTTTGCGAAATCGCCTTGGTCAGTTCCGGAACAACCTGGTGAAGATCCCCCACAATGCCCCAGTCCGCTACCTGAAAAATGGGAGCCCCTGCATCCTTGTTGATGGCAATGACATATCGCGAACCGAGCATGCCTGCCCTGTGCTGGATAGCCCCAGATATGCCGCATGCGATGTAAATCTCCGGTCTCACGGTTTGTCCGGTCTGCCCCACCTGCCTTTCAACAGGAAGCCATCCTTCCTCTACAATGATCCGCGTACCGGCCACTTCGCCGCCAAAGGCCTTTGCAAGGGAAAAGAGGGATTTCATGCCCTCTTTGGAGCCGACGCCTCTCCCGCCGGCCACGATCACCTTGGCATGGCTCAGGCTGACCCCCTTTTTCTTTTCCTTGAACTGCTCAAGGACCTTCGTGCCAATCTCCTTTTCAGTCAGGGAAACCTTGTGCTTGATCACATTCCCTTTGTTCCTCTTCTTCTTCAGCGCTTCCATGACGCCGGGTCGAACGGTAGCCATTTGTGGTCTGGAATACCGATTTGCAATGGTCGCCATGACATTACCGCCAAAGGCAGGCCGGGTCTGGAGAAGGATCCCTTCATCCGGGTCAATGGTCAATTCCGTGCAGTCCGCCGTCAGGCCGACACCCACGCGCCGGGAGACGCGAGGACCCAGGTCCCTCCCGATATGGGTTGCTCCCA
>CAZACO010000254.1:0-6314 GCA_964483185.1 uncultured Desulfobacteraceae bacterium | reverse complement strand
GATGCCAAGGCGCCCAGAAAGATGACTGAGGCCGTGAGAGAGGGGTTTGAAGCGGCGTTGCGGGTCTGAAAAAAAAGCGGAGGGTGGACAAAAAAGTTTTTATTTCGCTTTTATTTTGCTTGATTTTAATTTAACATCGGGTGTATTATTTATTTAATTATAAAAAGCCCGTTCTTAGTTTTTGGCGGGCAGGTTGTGTTCTAAAGGGAAGATCCATTTGTCAAAGTGGCAACCCCGAGTTTAGAACGACGATAACTTGTGAAAGGAGGCTGTCACGATGGCAACGGGAACGGTAAAATGGTTTAATAACAGCAAGGGTTATGGCTTCATCGAACAGGAAGAGGGTCCGGACGTATTTGTTCATTATTCAGGGATCAGTACAACCGGGTTCAAATCCCTTGAAGAAGGCGACCGGGTTACTTTTGACATAGAGCAAGGCCAGAAAGGTCCTGCTGCGGTAAATGTAACCGTGGTTTAATCTGAGAGTTTCTGACAGGAAAAGGGTATTTCATTGAAGCGAGATGAAATACCCTTTTTGTTTTGACGTGCTTGTCTCTCTTTCTGCTTGCGCATACGTTCGCGCCAAATGCGTGTGCATATATCCCCCAAATCCGGTCTCAGGCCGAGAGGCGCAGCCGGGGGGGAAGCACCATCACCCGCCGCAATCCTTCTTTCAGCGATATGGCTTCTTCGGGGCAGAAACGCGCACAAATACCGCAGCCGAAGCAGGCATTTTCGTCCCGTTCAGCCGTGCCATCGTCGTTCAGTTCGATCGCGTCCGTGGGACAACGATCCACACAGATGCCGCAACCCGTGCACGCATCCGGATCGATTACGGAGAGGTAGTAGGTTGAATTGATGAGAGGAAATGCGCCGTCCCGCCACAGGTTCAGCGTATCGCAGCAGTCCTTGCAGCAGTTACAGATGCTGGTCTCGGGCCGCGATACATTTGCACCGGGATGAAAGGCCTTATGAACCAGACCGGCCTCCTCCGCTTCCCTCATGATCCGGCGGGCTTCTTCTTTGGTGAGCATGCGGGCAAATCCCTGGGCAACCGTGTGACGTGCGGATTTTCCGAAGGTGAAGCAGTTGATCACCGGCGCATCCGTGGCACAGGGATCTCCGAGGACTTTCCGCCGCTGGCGACAGAAGCAGTGCCCGACAGCAATCTCGTCGAATTTGTCGATAATCTGGTCCACTGACTGGCTCGGCAGGATGAATTCCTCGGGGACTTCAACGCCTCTGTCAACAGGGATGATCCGGATCGGCTTTCCGTCGTCTGTGACCCGCGAAGGGACTGTCCGGTCCACCGGCGGGGCCGACTGGAGCATGGGGACGAGGTTGTCATAATTCTCCTGGACTTGATCTCTGACCTGGTCCATCAGGTTCTGGAACAGATGCGCCAGTTCCCGCTCCTTTTCATCCCCCGTCAGTTCGTTCATGAATTTATATTCCATTAATCCAACGTTCATGAGGGGAAGCAGACGGTAAACCATTGTCCCGGACGAACTGGGCTGGTTAAAAAGCATCCCTTTTCGGGCGAGGCTCGTGGCGATCCGATCCACCTTTTCTCCGGAGAACCCGCTCGACACGGTCAACTCCTCCAGGGTCTGGGAGGCCTTCTGTGTGAATGCACAAATGAGATCCAGCTCATCTTCCTCATCTTCGATAACCTGTTTCAGGATGGACAGGGTCGTTTCGTTCACCGGGAAAGGAAACATCCCCTGTCTGCACACAACCCCGGCAGCTGATCTGTATTTCTCCTCCAATTCACTCTCTGACATGATGTTTCCTCCTTTTTGGTACGATTTGCCCTCCACAACATAGCGGCTATTGAGATATGACATAGTATTCGCCGTCCCTGACCACCCTGCCCTCGTTCATAAGCTTTTCCAGATGCTTCTTCATGAGTACCCGTTCCCCGAACTCGAAAAAGGCCTTCGGTTCCCGGGGCCTGCCGTAGACGATCCAGGCACCCACGATCTCATCCAGGGTCTGCTGGGTCTGCAGACGGTCGACAAGCCTTTTCTCGCGCTCATCGATGACCGCCAGATATTCATCCCACCTGACCCCCGGTTCCTCCTCGAATACCCCGTCCTCGTGGGATGCAAGCCATATCCTGGCCGGAATATCTCTCAAACGTTTTACGGAATCTATGGTTTCCTGGATGCTCGAGTCACGATCCCCGTACCAGGGTCCGAATTTTGTCAGATCGTAGTCGCCTAAGAGGAGAGCCCCGTGCGTTTGAAAGAAAAAGGACAGATGACCGGGCGTGTGACCCGGCGTGGCAACCACTTCAACGGCCCCGGTTTCCAGGTGAATGACGTCCCCACCGCACAAGAACTGCGTCGGCTTGCGGGACCGGAAATGAAACTGCTCCTGCAGGATAGGGCGCCAGTATTCACGCTCGTTCGCACCCTCCATCCCGTAGCTGTCCATAAAAACGTCAAGATCGGCGAGGGGCGGCGCATCCGGCTCTGAAACAAGCAAAGGGAGATCGTCAAAGAGATCCAGATGCATGAAATGATCTTCGTGCCAGTGGGTCAGCCAGATCGCTCGCACACCGGGGTCTTCCCTCAGTTGAATCAGTCTTTCCCTGTCCGAGGCCGGATCGATCAATACCCCGGCCCCCGCTATGTAAACAGAATGGCAGTTGGGATAACTCCCGTAATTGTCACCCGGAAGGAACCATATAGGTCCGAAATGCCGTTCCCTAACTGTTTTTTTCATCACCTTGATTTGGTAAGCGTTCAGAGTTTGCCCTGTTTCGACGTATCCGGTTCGAAACTGGCAAGCGATACTTGCTTCACAGAACGGGCGGTTGTTGATGCAGCGGATAACCGGGTCTGGGCCACCTGAACCTTTGAACCCGTGAACGGTTACGGAAAATGGTTGTCAAATAACCCAAAAATATCTTCTTAAGAGCGATGCAAACAGGTCATCAATGGCAACGCGTAGGACTATCTCATATCAGAAAAGGCGTGTAAACCGATATTTTTGAAAACCCGGCCCTGCTTTGCGCATCCTTGACCTTTTGATTCGGCTAAGGTATGGTGTTCACCGTCCGGAATGCACACATGGGGTCCTTTGGACGACACGGTCAGATAGAGTGGCAAGGCGGAAATAGGAGGGAGCAGGACAATGAAAAAGATAGCCATATTCGTGGTTGCCGCAATCTTGTCGGCAGGGTGTGTAACGGATGATGGGAACAGCGCTTCCAGCCGTTCCCCGGTCCAAGTGGTTGCCCGGGACGGCCGTTTTGTCGCCTATGACAACGGGACAGTTGAGGACACGGACACAGGTCTCATGTGGGCCGCAGAGGACAACGGGGGTCCCATAACCTGGGAAGGGGCCAAGCGCTATTGCAGGAACTACAAGGGAGGCGGGTATACCGACTGGCGTATGCCCACCCAAGAGGAACTGACCGGCCTGTACGACCCCAGTGTCACCAATACACACCCGCCTACGGACGGCTGCAAGGGCGGTTGCCACATAACCAACTTAATCCATCTTACCTGCTGTCCCGTATGGGAATGGAATGGAATAGACGAAGTTGCCGCCTTTTTCCATTTCGATCTTGGCCCCAAGGACTGGAAAGATCAGTCCCTCGCCTGTCACCCCCGGGCATTGCCGGTCCGGCGTGCCAGGTAACGGGGTTTACTTGACTTGCCCTCCGGTTCCGGGCCCGGCATCAGCGGCCCTGCCCGAGGCAGGTTTTTGTGCCTGGGCCGGCACCTTGCGGTAATGGAAGAGGTATACCGTGACACCGCCGTCTTCCGGTGCTTTCATCGCTGTCAGTACGATAAAGTTGCGTCCATTGTTCACCCCGAAATTGGCGGCTTTATTGTCAAATGGCCCATTCGCGTACGAGCCGCCGCCCCGGGCAAAGGGATCCCCGGTTCCACCGGCGCCGGGGGATGCCTTCTTCTTGTACCAGTCAATGATTTCCAGCATGTTTCGGGTCGAGACGAATTGTCTGAACTCGTAGGCAGGCGCCTTGCCTCTGGCCCTTTCAAAATAAAAGGGATCAACAATCTGTCGGTGGTGGTCCTTGGCCCGTACCATTTTCTGGTATGTCGGATGTCTTGAAACATCGATTTTGTTCTTGACTTCATCGAGAAACGGGGCAACCGGGACATTGCTGATGTCGATCTGGTCGAAATTCCCTGCCTCTTTTGTTTCCACCTTCCTTTGGGCCGGCGGTTTCGAGGGCGGTCGAGGCCTCAGGACCGCGGCCTTTTGAAAATCGGCCATGGCCTCTGACTTGAGTCCCTTGGAAAGATAGACGACCCCCCTGTTGTGATAAAGATCCGCATCATTCGATTCCATTTTCAACGCCTTGTTGTAGTCTCTCATGGCTAGGTCGGATTTACCCAATTCAAGGTTGGCGCTTCCCCTGTTGCAATAGGCATCCACAGCTTTGGGGTCCAGTTCGATGGCTTTGTCAAAATCCTTGACTGCCAGGGCGTACTTCTTCATCCTCGCCAGAACCAGCCCCCGGTTGTAGTAGGCATCGCTGTCACGGTTGTTGATTTCAATGGCCCGAGTAAAGTCCTTTTCCGCCTTCACCAGATCCCCTTTGCGTGCATACAGACAGCCACGGCTGTAATAGGCGTCGAAATTCTGACTATCCTTCCTGATAAACGCCTCAAGTTCCTCGATCTCTTTGTCATATTCGCGAGTCGGCTGATCCCCTTGTTTCGCTGGCAAGAAGAGGGCAGGGAGAAAAATCTTCTCCCGGGCATCTTTTCCGGGGGAAGGCTTTTTGGCGGGCCCAGGCCCAGGCGTATTTTTTGCCGGGACTGCTTTGGGGAGAGGCTTTTTGCCGGGGCTCGGCACAACTGCCCGGGAAGGTCTTTTCACAATGATTCTTACGGCCTCTGATTTTCCGGGGCCCGCCCCCTTCATTTCGAGAAGTTGGGTCAGCTCGCCCATACGCGTCATCTGTGTTTCAATCCAGCCCATGAAAAAGAAACCCGCAGCACCCATGGCAAGCAGGGGGATCAAAATTAAAATAGCCACCCATAGAAAACGTGTCTTCACAGGTGGGAAGTGCTCAATTCCCTTTTCATCCCCCACAACCAGGCCTCGGGTCTGCCAGTTGAAAAACATACAGCCCAGCCAGGGAGAGACAAGGATGAAGATGAGGGGCGACAGCCAGTCAATGGAGGGCACATTCAAAAACACCCCGATAGCCGGAAATAGGGTCAGGATCAGCACGAAAAGAAAATAGATCTGCAGCAGACCCCGGAAACCGGCCCCAAAAGAGGTCTTTTCTCCCCCGTATCGGAAATGTTCTTCTTTCCAGGCATAAAACCGGTACATGCCGTAGAAATAGTAGAGCCCGAAGGTCAGGGCCGGCAGGACTATGAAATGCACCAGGAAAAAGAGAAACAGACTCCCCCCTGTACCCACGAAGCCGCTCGGTTTGCCATCAACCAGAGTATGTTGGGCCTTCCATTTCGAGATCCTGCACAAGGCCCAGGGCCAGTAGATTCCAAAGGTAATGACCGTCAGCAGGCCATTCACCAGGCCGATAACAAGAAATTTTCCGCCGGTCCCGGTAAAGGTGACCGGCTTGCCGTTGACAAGCGTATGCGATGCCCTCAGTCTGAAAAGCCTGACCCAGGCCCATGGGGAATAGATGCCCAGAGTGACCATGCTAAGCAAAAAGATATGGATGACAAAGAGTTCCAGATACTGTCGGCCGGATCCATTGAATTCACAGTTCCCCTTAGGCATCATCTTCTCCTTTTCTAACCGTTCACGGGTTCAAAGGTTCAGAGGTTATATTCTTATTACCATACATCATATTGTAAACCTTGTGTACGGGAAAACCGACCCCTTCCACATCCCCACAAACCCGGAACATGGTATCTGGCAATGATGTGGCAAAACCAGCATCCCTTACAAGGACTTCGGGGCTTGAATCTTGCCCTTGTCCTTAACCCTGAATCCCGCGTTCAGCGGGAAACCCTGAACCCGTGAACGCTTACCTCCCTTTACCATTTTAAAAGGTGGTCTCTGAAGCCCGGACGGCCTACCCACACAATCGGGTGGTCAGGTCTTTCAACCTTTAACATGGCAATATCTTAAGTCAAGGATTTTCTGGCGGGTAACCGAGGTTGAAAATTTTTTGAAGGTCAAAAAAGGAGAAGATTTTAAAAGCGGTAACAGACTGAATCAGACCCGACAGCAGAGCTGGCTGATCCCATCTGCAGCGGCCAGCGTCGCCTGTATCAGCTCTTCCATTTTATAATCGTCAAGGCTTGTCTTGAACCCCACAACCCAGATGGCCGCTATCAGGTGCTTCC
>CAZACO010000253.1:0-6342 GCA_964483185.1 uncultured Desulfobacteraceae bacterium | reverse complement strand
TGGCGATTTGGCTAAAGTATTTGACAACTCAGTGAAATTGCAAACTTTGTACCACCAGAGGAAAAGTGGGAAGATTGCTTACTTATTATTTAATTGCAATGGGTTAGCAGGCGATATGTTCGTTGACATCCATCAGCAAGGCAGGCGATTTCGTCAAAAAGATGACGTGGTAGATTCTCACACATTTAATCTGATCGTTCATCTCTCTTAAATGGGATCAAAGGGGAAAAGGGGACGGGGATAAACAACAATGACTTCCAGGTCGACTGGGTCGCTGAGGTCGAGGTCGATGGGACGGTTTCATCGCTCTGGAGCGCTACCTACACCCAGGCAGGAAACAGGATCACAGCCCGGGGTGTTTCCTGGAACAAGACCCTGGCGCCGGGTGCCTCAACCACATTTGGCTTCTGTTCGGAGCGATCACAGGTTGATCGTCCTCAATGCGCCGATGGTATTGACAATGATAATGACGGTCTGATCGACTACCCCAATGACCCCGGTTGCACCTCACCAGAAGATAGTGACGAAACCGATCAGGCCTCTCCCGTAGGAGATATTGAAACAGAAACCACCATCACATCTGACTGGGGGACCGGTTATTGTGCAAATGTGGCCATTACGAACAGGGGAAATACTTCCATTGACTGGTCCGCACAATTTGAGATTGAAGGGACGATTTCATCGCTGTGGAACGCTCACTACAGTCAAGGCGGAGATGTGGTAGCAGTCGAGGGGCTGGATTGGAATAACATTATGGGTGCGAACCAGACGATCACAATAGGTTTTTGCGCTACGCGTTAGAAGAGAGGGTGGTGGCGAGCCCTTAGGATTCGTCCAGGTACTCGGACCACATCTGGCTCCGCAACATGCCGATGACCCTGAATGTTTCCCTGAGTTCAGTCATCACCCCCGGGTCGCCCGCCCTTATCGCCGTTTCCAGATCAGGGCAGATGTACGTGTGGCAGATAAACGGCCTCGAATTGAGATCAAGGGAGCATCCTGTGGGGCCCAGGAACCAACAACCTTTCTTGGTAAATGCCTCCCGTCTCCACTCTTGTTTTCCTCCCGACAATTTGAGATAAAGGATGTCTTTCTCTGCAAAAAGATAGTGGACCCTGGCGCAGCAGGGTTCCTTGCATCTGGCGCACACCCGATCCACATAAGGTCGCTGCAGTTCCGCTGCTTCAGAGATCAGAGATCCTATCCTGTCTACTGTTTCTGAAACCATTAGGGAAACCGACACCTCCATTTTCTTGACCAACTGAAATATCTTTTCTATAATCAAATTTATTTGAAAGCCAGGAAAAAGCGCCAGAAGCACATGAAACCCTAGGAAAAGGAGTGTTAAGATGAGAAAAAAGGCAACCGTCATAGGAGCCGGGAATGTGGGAGCCACCGCTGCCATGCGCCTTGCAGAAAAGGAATTAGCCGATGTGGCACTGATCGACATCCTTGAAGGGGTGCCGGCAGGAAAGGCCCTTGATTTGGCCGAGGCGGCACCTATTGAGAAACATGATGCAAAGATCATCGGGGCCAGCGGAGACTATGGTCCGGCAAAAGACTCGGATATCGTCATTATCACGGCAGGGATCCCAAGGAAGCCGGGTATGAGCAGGGATGACCTCCTCTCCACCAATATGGGGATCATGGCTTCTGTGACAAGGGAAGTGGCGGCAGTGGCCCCGAACGCGATCCTGATCATCGTGAGCAACCCCCTGGACGCCATGTGCCATGTGGCGTACGAGGCCAGCGGATTCCCCAAGAACCGGGTTATCGGGATGGCCGGAGTCTTGGATTCGGCCCGCTTTCGGGCCTTTATTTCCATGGAATTAGATGTTTCGGTCGAAAACACCCATGCCTTTGTATTAGGGGGGCACGGGGACACCATGGTTCCCCTCCCCCGTTATTCCACGGTGGCTGGTATTCCGATAACCGAATTGATGCCCCCGGAGCGGATCGATGCCCTGGTGGAAAGGACAAGAACCGGCGGGGCGGAGATTGTGGGCCTTCTGAAAACCGGGAGTGCCTACTACGCGCCATCCTCTGCCGCCGTCGAGATGGCTGAGGCAATCCTCAAGGATAAGAAGAAGATCCTCCCCTGTGCTGCCTGCCTGAATGGGGAGTACGGCATACATGATCTTTTTATCGGCGTGCCTGTCAAATTGGGAGAAAACGGCGTGGAGGAGATCATTGAGATTGAACTCACGGATTCTGAAAAAGAGGCCCTCGACCGATCTGCAGATGCTGTTCGGAAACTGGTAGAGGATATGAAACGGTTAAGTTAGGCAATCGGTCCCGCCTTGCGGGATTCGCGGACCCGGGGTCCATCCGGCCCGAAAGAGCGGTCTCTTTGACCCGGAGCCCCTGAGCCCGTGAACGAGAGGGTCCGGGTTGGACGAGAGAACGGTTTTAGGTCATCTTGAGGCCGTGGCAAATAGCCTCGGGGTCGAGATCCGTTACGAACCGATGGAGGGTGAGACGTCTTTTTCCTCAGGAGGGATGTGTCGGATAAGGGGGAAAGAGGTCATTATTATCAATACAAAGGCTCCTCCTGCGGATCAGATCGCCACATTCGTCAAGGCCTTCAGGCGTCTTGACTTGAGCCAGATTTATCTCAGGCCAGGTATCCGGGATCTTTTAGAAGGCAAAATTGAGGGAGCAGAGGGTAAAGGCTGATGGAAAAACCGAGCCAAACGATCTCATAACTATTCAATATTTCAATTATCAATGACTCTCAGCCCCCCATATCGTTTTGAGGTTTGAGATGTTCATCCGGGATAGGGTATCCTTTCCCCTCGAAGTCGCGTGCGGCATCTGAAATGCTCTTGTATATCCTTGTTGGTGAAAGGAGAAGGCGCGTCAGAAAGCCAACCGTGCCGTTTCCCAGGCTTTTCAAGGGGATGTACCGTACATCCGGATCGGACAACGCCCCCTCAACCTTGAAGTAATCCACGTAAAGGGCCTTCTTATCTCCGGTCAGCAAATACCCTGCGATCGGGACGTTGCTGACTAAGGAATCGATCAGCCCAAGGGGCTGTATCCCTATTTCCCCGTTCACCCTGGCCGTGCAGAGGTTGGTCTCTCCCATAGCCGCTGCGTTGAATACCGGGCTCCGCATGGTAACGTCCTCTGCCTTTGCGAGGCCTTTATCCAGGTCAATGTGGGCGCCAATGCTCTCAAAATAGAGTCCTTCCTTTGAAAGGTCCGATGGCCTTCCCTCAAACATTCGCTGCAGGCTCATGAAATCCAAGATCTTGATAAAAACATGAGATTTTTTCAACACGCCCTGCTCGACCAGGACATTGACGCTTCCGGTGAGGCTTGAAATCAGGTCTTCCCTATTGCTCCCTTTGGCGAAAAGGAGTGCCTCCACGGTCAATATACCCTCGGCACGGGATTTGATGAATTCAAGGGCCGGGGGAAGTTCCATTAAGGGCTGTCTGGTTATATCGATGTAACCGGAAAAGAGCATTTCAGGCCATTTCCCTCTTTTCACATATCCTCGCCACCGCAATTTTCCATGTTTCCATGCCGCGCTGGACCGGCCGATATAAAGGTCCCCTGACCGCAGGGCGCACTCTATTCTAAGCGGGCCGTAAGGGAATCCTTGCCATTGACCCTTTGGGGCCGTTATGTCCAGATGGATATCTGACTTCTCCATGAATCGATTGGCGCCTTCCCGCCATGCAGCAGGGGTCGGACCCTGGTCAGAACCGGCAATATTGGGGAAACCAGTCCCGCTGGCAGCGGGATTGAAACGGGCAAGAATCTCGGGGGAAATCAGATCGGAAAGATCCAGGAAATCTGATTTGATCGTCAAGTCCCCCCTCATCCCATCCCATCCCTGTAAGTGCCCCTTGATCTGGAAAGGGCTTTTTCCTAATTTCAGGTCAAGGAACTCGATGGCAAGGTCTTTTCCGTTGAATTTCACGGCAAAGTCGCAGTTTTCGACCGGATGGGGGAAGTCGTTTGTGGCAAAGAAGAGGTCTTTTGCCCTTGCCTCTCCGGTTACGAGTGTCATCATCGATCGTGACCGGGAGCCCTTGATGGCCGCATCAAACTCGAGGGCCCCCTTTCCCCTGAGATTCCCTTTCTTAAAACGAACGCCCAAATCCTCCAGCCGGAGCTTCTTGCTGGACACCCTGAGATCGAATCGGCCTGTGTCCCCCAGGTCATAATTGCCGGCCAATCCAAAGGAAGATTCGCCTAGATTGCATGTCAGATTCGCGATGTAGAAGGTCTTTCCCGGCACAAGTCCCCCGCTGAAACCGAGGTCACCCTTGACCCCGAAAGGTTCGACTGTCATCGATTCCGTCTCTAAAGAGGCGTTCTCCAGATCCAGCTCTCCATTAAAGCCCCAATCCTTCTTTCCCTTGGTGAGGGAAATGCGACACGGCACCCGATTCCTGAATCTAATGGATGACTGTAGATCGGGATGGAAATGCCCGATCAATTCCCCCATGTCGGCCTGTGCAACCATGTGGGCCTTTCCCGTTCTCCAATAGCCCCCGATCTCGCCGGACGCGTTTATCGTGGACCTGCCCCACTGCCCTGTTGCCGTGAACCGTCTTTTTTCTCCATCAATGATCAATTCCCCGTCTTCCAGTAATACCGGAAAAATCAAATCTCTGTTGCTGATGGCACAATTGCTGAATTTGAGTATCCCTTTTAACACCTTTGGATAAGGCCAGTCTGTCTCATGACCTACCACGATGTTGCCCTCTATGTTCCCGGTAGTAGACGCAAAGTCCAGAAGGTGCAGGCGCACCTCGTCGGGAATGAGGGGTAAATCCTTCTGCTGCAACAGATCTTCAATATGAAACGACCCTGCCACGGCCACACGAATGCTCGGGTCATCGACGTAAAGGCTGCTCAGGTTGAGGGAGCCGTCCCGTATGTCTGAGTTGCTGAAATGGGCCTTGACTCCCGACGCGTGAATGCTGCCTTTCTCAATTTCCAGATTTCCTGAGACCCCCTCCACCGGCACACCTCCGGCACCCTTAAATGCCGTGAGGTCGCTGCAGGTGAGCCGCAACAGGAGTGCCCCGGCATTCTTTTGGAGATCAAGATTCCTGATCTGATCCAGTTTTCCTTTGAGGGAGAAGAGATCCACCCGGACATGGCCATTGGAGAAGATGGGAAAAAGGCGGGTGTCTACCCATTGGGGGAGAAGCGACGATGGAAAGATCCTCCGGAAGGTTTCAAGCGGCATGGCCTCGCTCTTGACCCTGAGGTCCAGATGAGGATTCGATGTGTCCCCGAGGTCGAGTTTTGAGGTGATGTTCAGCGTAAGGCCGGGAGCTTTCATCTGGAAGGACGGAATCTGTAATATGGATTCAGCGTAGACTGCATTAAAAGGGAGAGATAGCTTTTCAAAGGAGAACGACTTCTTGTCCCCGGCATCAATAATCATGAACTCAAGATCGTTGATCGTGATCTGCCCCTTTGCCGAAAAGGTACCGTTCAGGGACCCGGCTGCTGTTGCCTCTAAGGCGGCTCTCCCCTTTTTCACGGGCAGATCAGGCAATTGGATATGTGAAAGGGGGATTCCGCTCGCTTTCAGCTTGAGCTGGGCCGACGCTCCTGACGTCTTATCCCAGGTGAGATGTCCCCGGGCAGAGAGTGGGACCTCTTCGCCACTGTACTCGACTTTCCCTTTCAGCGTCACATCGAACATGGCGGGGTCTTTGGACCGCCGGGAGAGGTTCAGAAACAGCGATCTGGATTTTAACGGCATACCTTTTAGGGTAATGTGGGCTCGTTCCAAGGTGATAGAGGGAAACCCGGCTAATGCCTTCAGGGGCGTTTCCTCAAGAAACGTGCCATCGCGAGATTCTGAAAACGGCCAGCCCTTTTCCATGGCCAGTTCTATCTGAGGCTCGACAAGGGTAAGTCCGATAGGAACGATACGCCCCTTTATCAGTTGCCGCAAGGCAAGGTTGATCCTGATACTCGATGCGACGAATTTTTCAGAACCCTCAGATGATCTCAACTCAAAATCCCGGGCCCGTATTCCGATCCCTTTCCAGAAGATGAGTTCGATCTGGTTCGCATGAATATCATATCCGACTTCGTTGGATAGCTGCTCCAGGAGGTAATGTTGAACCGATTGTCTCTGTATCAGCGAATTAAGAAGTAAGACAGATCCTGAGAAAAAAAGGAGAAGCAGGAATGTTAGAACGAGGATGGACCTTAGCCTTTTGGGTAGCATTTTTTGAAATAATCGCCGAGGATTTTTTTATGATCAAAGGCCAGAGGATCAGGTAGGGAGTCTCGGTCAAAAATGCCAATATCTATGGCGTCGTCAGCGGCCTTTGGTTTACCGGTCGCCTTGCCAACGAA
>CAZACO010000252.1:0-6356 GCA_964483185.1 uncultured Desulfobacteraceae bacterium | reverse complement strand
ACCGGGTCTCAATCCAGCTCAAATTTACGAGAAACAGGTGCGCCAACATGAAGACTGCCCTGGAGATTACCCGGGCATTTCGGAAGATCGAACCTGAGGATCCGGTCCGGTATGATTTCGCCTTGACCCGCATCGGGATCAGAAAAGACATGCCAAAAAAATGCTTGACTTCACATACCCGCCATATTATCCTCGAAAAATGAATGAAAGTTCATTCATCTTTTTTTTAAGCAATTTGAGCCGGAAAAAGGAAGATATTTCAGATATATCTCCATGTTGATAATTTTAGACGCATGACCCTAACCCGAAATCCCTCCGGGACCCAGGTTCCTGCTGACCGGAGGCCGAAATCCGAATGACCGACAAGGAGGTGTCTATGGATAAGAAAATAAAAAAGGCCGGAGTCATCGGCGCCGGGGTGATGGGGGCCACCATCGCCGCTCAATTGGCCAATGTGGGCATCGAGACCGTTCTTCTCGATATCGTCCCGCCTGAACTGTCTGATGACGATAAGAAGAAGGGGTTCACGAAGGAGAGCGGGGTTTTCAGGAATAGGTTTGGCCGGAACGGGCTGACCGGGGCGCTGAAATCGAAACCGGCATCTTTTTATATCCCTGAAAATGCAAAGCTGATTTCCATCGGCAATCTGGAGGACGACCTGGATCGATTAAAGGACGTTGACTGGATTATTGAGGTGGTTGTGGAGAGACTGGACATCAAGGAGAGCGTGTTCGAAAAGATCGAAACGGTCTTGACTCCGGGAACCATCATCAGCTCCAATACCTCCGGGATTCCTGCCAAAGAGATGTGCAAAGGCCGGTCAGAGGCGTTTCGGAACTATTTTGCCATTACCCACTTCTTTAACCCCCCGAGATATATGAAGCTGTTAGAGATCGTGCCGGGCCCCGATACCCTGCCTGAAGTGGTGGAGGTTTTGGCCGAAACCTGCGAGAAGGTGGTGGGGAAGGGGATCGTATACGCCAAAGATACCCCCAATTTCGTGGCCAACCGCATCGGGACATTCAGCATGTTTTCGGTGATCAGCGCCATGATGGACCTCGGCCTGACGGTCGAGGCAGTGGACAAACTGACCGGACCGGTTGTCGGTAATCCCAAAAGCGCCTCCTTCAGGACAGCCGACCTGGTGGGCCTGGATACCCTCCTGCATGTGGCGGATAATGTCTATGATGGGGCCCCTGATGACGAAAAGCGAGAGACGTTCAAGGCCCCGGATTTCATCTCGACGATGCTTGAGAAAAAGCTCTTGGGCGAAAAGACGAAGCAGGGTTTTTACAAAAAAAGCAAGGACAGCGAGGGGAAACGGGTGATCCTCTCTCTCGATTACAACATCCTGGAACATACGCCGCAGGAAAAGGTGAAATTTGCCTCTCTGGAGGCCGCGAAGAACATCTCCGGAACCGGTGAAAAAATCAAATCGCTTTTCTATGCCAAAGACAAGGCCGGGGAGTTCACCTTCAGGACGTTAGGCGAGACCCTCATCTATTCGGCCAATCGGATCCCTGAAATCGCTGATGATATCGTCAATATTGACAATGCCCTGAAATGGGGTTTTGCCAGAAAATTAGGCCCGTTTGAGGCTTGGGATGCCATCGGTCTCGGCAAATCTGTCTCCAAGATGAAAGAGGCCGGTTACGAGATCCCCTCCTGGGTAGAGGAGATGCTTTCAGACGGGAAGACGTCGTTTTACAAAAAGGAGGCCGGGAAACTTTATTTCTACGATATCCCCTCCAAGGACTACAGAGAGATCCCGGTCAAGCCGGGTATTATCCTGCTGCCGTCGCTCAAGGAACAAAAAAAAGAGGTGGCAGCGAATACGGGTGCTTCACTCATCGATATCGGCGATGGCGTGGCCTGTCTTGAATTTCACGCCAAGATGAATGCCATCGGCGAAGATATCATCGCCATGATCCACAAGTCGGCAGATATCGTGAGCACGGATTTTGAAGGTCTGGTCATTGCGAACCACGGCACCAACTTTTCCGTCGGCGCCAACCTGCCGATGGTCCTGTTTGCAGCCCAGGAAGAGGAATGGGACGATCTCGACTGGGCCATCAAATCACTCCAGGACGCGTTGATGAAGCTCAAATACATGGATAAACCGGTGGTCGCGGCCCCTGCCGGAATGGCCCTGGGTGGCGGTTGCGAGGTCTGCCTGGCTGCAGACCGTGTGCGGTATGCAGCAGAGACCTACATGGGCCTTGTGGAAGTGGGGGTCGGGGTCATTCCTGCCGGCGGTGGATGTAAGGAGTTGCTGATTCGCAACACAGACCATCTGTTCGAGGTCCAAAGAGGCGGGTTATACCCGAAACAGATCGAAATGATGCCCTTTATTGCCAGGGCCTTTGAGACCATTGCCATGGCCAAGGTGGCCACGTCGGGACAGGAGGCGGTCAAGCTTGGCTACCTGAGGCCGACGGATAAGATGACCGTTAACCGGGATTACCTGATGGAAGATGCGAAGAAGACAGTCCTGGCCATGAATATAGAGGGGTATGTCCCGCCGAGACCCAGGGATGAGATACGGGTAGCCGGTGAAAATACGCTTGCCATGATCAAGCTGGCCCTCTGGACCATGCACGAATCAGGCTATATTACCGATCATGATGTAACGGTCTCCACCAAGGTGGGATATGTCCTGTGCGGTGGAAATGTCTTGGCAGATACCAAGGTGACAGAGCAGTACCTTCTGGATTTGGAGAGGGAGGCCTTTTTGAGCCTCTGTGGCGACCCAAAAACTCAGGCCAGGATCCAGCACATGCTGACAACGGGCAAGCCGCTCAGGAACTGAGAAAGCCCTTGAGTGGTTCATGAGGGGAATCGTCGAATGGGAAATTAAACCCATCAACCACTCAATCATTCAACTATTTGAAGGAACGCTATGAGGGAGGATGACATGATGAAAGAAGCCGTAATTGTTGCCGCCTGCAGGACGGCAGTCGGAAAGGCCCCTCGAGGAATATTACGGGATACTCGGCCTGAAGCAATGGGATGTGCTGTGCTAGGGGATCTATTGAAACGGGCAGGAGACTTGGATCCGATGCTCATTGATGATGTGATTATCGGATGTACCTTCCCGGAGGCGGTGCAGGGCCTTAATTTAGGGAGAGTCCTGGTAATGTCCATGGGCTGGCCGGATCGGATCCCCGGGATGACTGTGAACCGATTCTGTTCTTCGGGGCTTCAGGCCATTGCTATCGGGGCTGAGAAAATTATGTGTGGATACTCGGATGTGGTGATTTCCGGTGGCGTGGAGAGCATGAGCCAGATCCCCATGGGCGGGAGCATGATGTATCCCAACCCGGCATTGGTGGAGATGAGGCCGGGTGGCTTTACCGGTATGGGTCTCACCGCAGAAAATGTGGCCGAGCGTTTCAATATCGGGCGGGACGAGCAGGATGAATTTGGTGCCAGGAGCCAGCAGAAGGCGGAGGCTGCCATCAAGGCGGGGCGTTTCAAGAGCCAGATTGTCCCCTTGACGGTAAAAAGGCAAAAGCAACTGCCTAACGGGCATTTTGAATATGAAGAGTTTATTTTTGATACAGACGAGGGCATGCGGCCAGGGACGACCAAGGAGGGGATTTCCAAGATTCGTCCGGCTTTTAAGCCGAACGGGACGGTCACGGCAGGCAACTCATCACAGACCAGTGATGCGGCAGCAGGTGTGGTGCTGATGTCAAAGGAGAAGGCCAAGGAATTGGGGCTTAAACCGATGGCCACCTTCAGATACCATACGGCCGAGGGATGTGAGCCTGAAGTGATGGGTGTAGGGCCGTCCGTGGCGATTCCCAAGGTCCTCAAGATCGCCGGTATGACCCTCGATCAGATAGAGCTGATCGAATTAAACGAGGCCTTCGCGGCACAGGCCATCTATTGTATCAGGGAACTCGGGATCAATGAAGAGATCACCAACGTGAACGGCGGCGCCATTGCCCTGGGCCACCCGTTGGGATGCACGGGGGCCAAGCTGACCACCCAGTTGATATATGAAATGCAGGAGCGGAAAGTGCGCTGGGGACTGGTTTCCATGTGTATCGGTTTCGGCATGGGTGCTGCGGCCATCTTTGAAATCGAAGACTACTAAGAGAGTTGAATATTGAATAGTGACGGTTGACTAAATGAAAAAGGGTCGAATTGCAGATCACGATTCATTGACTGGATGACCGGGAGATTGAGAAAGGAGAGAAAAAATGGGAGATGACAGGATTTTTGCAGGGGGGGAGTTTTTGATTACAGATGTGGCCCCTGAGGAGGTGTTCACCCCTGAGGATTTTACGGATGAACACAAAATGATCCTCGAAACGGCCAAAGACTTTGTTGAAAAAGAGATTCAACCCAATATTGACAAGCTTGAGGAGAAGGATCATGAGCTGGTCCTTTCGCTTCTGGGGAAGGCCGGGGAACTGGGGCTTCTCGGCACAGATGTCCCCGAAGAGTACGGCGGACTCGGATTAGATAAGGTGAGTACCACTCTGGTGGCCGAGGCGATGGGTCCGGCCGCTTCTTTTGGGGTGGTTTACGGTGCCCATACCGGGATCGGCAGCCTTCCCATCGTCTATTTCGGCAATGAAGAACAGAAGAAGAAATACCTGCCCAAACTTGCGTCTGGCGAATGGTGCGGGGCCTATTGTCTTACCGAACCGGGGGCAGGAACAGACGCCTTGAACGCCAAGACAAAGGCGGTTCTCTCCGAAGACGGAAAGTATTATATCCTGAACGGAGAGAAGATGTTCATTACCAACGCGGGTTGGGCCAGCAGCTTCATTGTCTATGCAAAGGTAGACGGTGAGAATTTTACCGGTTTTATTGTTGAAAAGGATTTCCCCGGTGTTTCCACGGGTAAGGAAGAGAAAAAGATGGGCATGCACGGATCTTCTACACGTCCGGTCGTCCTCGAGGATGCCCAGGTGCCGGTTGAGAACGTCCTCTTTGAGATTGGACAGGGTCATAAGATCGCCTTTAATATCCTCAACATCGGCCGCTGGAAATTGGGCGCTTCTGCAGTGGGGGGGTGCAAGGGCTGCGTTACAGAGGCCGTGAAATATGCCAACGGCCGGATCCAGTTCAAGGTGCCGATCAGCTCATTCGGCATGATCAAGACCAAACTGGCCAATATGGCGGTCAAGACCTATATGAGCGACAGCATGATGTATCGTCTGGCCGGTATGTTTGATAATAAGCTCGGAATGTTGGATGCAGAGGCCAAGAAGAGCGGTTCGGAGAATGCCAAGGCGATCGAGGAGTATGCGGCTGAATGCTCCATTACCAAGGTCTATGGTTCTGAAACCCTTGACTATTGTGTCGATGAGTATGTCCAGATCCTGGGGGGGTACGGATTTTGCGCCGAATACCCGGCTGAGAGGTATTACAGGGACTCCAGGATCAACCGGATCTGGGAAGGGACCAATGAGATCAACCGGATGTTAGTTCCCGGGACCATGATGCGGAGGGCCTTGCAGGGCCGGCTGAACCTGCTTCCTGCTGCCCAGGCCATTGCCGGTGAACTCATGACCTACTCGCCCCTCTCGGTGCAGTTGCCGGATACGCCGCTTGCACTCCAGGAACACATGGTTAAGATGTGCAAAAAGATCGCCCTGATGGTGGCCGGCGTGGCTGCACAGAAGTTCGGGCAGAATCTGGCCAAAGAGCAGGAGGTATTGGCAAAAATCGCCGAGATCGTCATCGAGATTTTTGCCATGGAAAGCGGCCTGTTGAGGACCCTGAAGATTATTGCCAGGGACGGTGAAGAAAAGGCCAGATACCAGATTGAGGCCGTCCAGGTCTATGTGGACGAAATGATCCCACAGATAGAATCGTGGGCCAAGCAGATCATCGCCTATGTGGAAGAGGGTGATATGCTCCGCACCCAGCTGGCTGGTGTCAAGAAACTGGCCCGTTATCAGCCGATTGACGCGGTGAGGCTGAAAAGATCCGTCGCCGACAGGATTATCGAATTAGAAGCATATCCCTTTTGATGGATGCCCGGTGAATATGAAATAAGCGTATCATCTCAATATGCGGCGGGTTAGGGGTAAATTCCTTGTTCGGAGTTAAGGTGTAAACCTTCTATTCGACCACTGGTTATTGACGATGGGTGATCGGCGACTTATATTTCAGCCAATGATCATATGAATGAGAGAGGATCTGTACGCGCAGGTCCTCTTTTTCATTGGGAATGAGGGTTACCTTTTGGATGGATGATTGGCGATGGATGATTCAAAAGACAATGAATGACGTGTTCGTCCATAGTCCAAACTCGACCGATCAGTTAAAATCAGAAGACAACTAACGCGGATAGCCGCAACCAAAAATTTATCACACAGAGACACAAAGCACAC
>CAZACO010000251.1:0-6360 GCA_964483185.1 uncultured Desulfobacteraceae bacterium | reverse complement strand
GGCTATTCCCGCTGCTTCTGCTCCCTGAAGGATGAAATGCGTCTCCGGGAGATGAGGGAGTAAATACGACACGACATCCTTGGATCCAATTCCCAAGTCGTTGAAAAAATTGGCCGTGCGTATGATTTGAGCGAGCAAATCACGGTAGTTTATTTGGGTCGGATTTTGATATTCTTCGCCGGACGATATGTAGCTGATGGCGACAGCTTCAGGATTGATTCCGGCACCCTGTTTTATCAAATCGTGCGTATTAGAGATCGTTAACCTGTCGTCAAACGGTATCCTTTCTATTGCCTCGATGTCAGCCATAGAACGAATTCTACGCCTTTCCATTCGTGTCTCCTTGATTTACTACGCCGACATCTGCCCCGAAAGACCGGAAAAAACCATTTTCCGATATGTGCTGAGGTATCGCCTGGTGTCAATGTATGTGCGGTTCATCATCCATTGATGCAGGCTTCCGTCATGTATGGCCAAAAAAACGAGAGCTGCCAAATCCGGGTCGAGCTCCTTGTTGAAAATACCCTGCAGGATTCCCTGCTTAATCAATTGACTGATGTATTTTTGAAACTCGGCGTAAATACCGCTCAAAACAGGTCCAAAATCCACATCAGCCTTCAACTCCGTGCTTAAATAAGCGATGAAGACGCACAAGTTCACATTGTCCGCAGCAAAACGCTGACTGAAAGTGATGGTCCTATGAAATTTATCAAGCGCATTGCCTTCAAATTCATTTCCAGCCCGAATCAACTCATCCACATATCGAGATTTGAATTCCTTGATAATGCGAATCAGCAAATCCCCTTTGCTTTTGAAGTGGAAATAAAATGCACCCTTTGTAAGTTTGATTTCCCGCATTATTTCTTCCACGGTCGTGCTGTGGTAGCCCTTGCGAACAAACAACTCAAGGGCTGCGCGAATAATCCTCCCTTCCGTATCTTTGCTTTTTTTCATCCCACCTCCACAGATAGGCGCTCGTAAAAATACTAACTGGTAGGTTTTTTATTAGTGAATGTATTTCGAGATTATCAAAAAGTCAATTATTTTTATTCCATAAATTTGATGATCCCGTAAAAAGTATGTTTTCTCGCAAAGACGCCAAGAACGCCAAGAAAAGATCTTTTAATATTAACAAGTTAACTTTGCGAGCTTTGCGCCTTTGTGCGAGATGTTGACTTTTTACGAATTCATCAAGCTTCCATTATTCATAATTTTATATTATAATTTATATTAATATAAAAGGGTATTTCTTAGACTTTTCTCTAAGACATTGACATTTTTCAAAAAGAGCTATATCAATTTATTAACCTACCAACCAGTTAATTTCTAGCAATAGAAAAATGCAATATTCATTATCTGAGAAGATGGATCGAGATACGGTATTTGCTCCAGCAATGAAAGGGAGAGGACTATGTGGGAGAAAGAAGTCGAAGAAATAGATAGAAGGGAGGGACTTGCTCATCAATTGGGTGGGCCGAAAGCCGTCAAGAAACAGCACGATCAGGGGAAGATGACTGTTAGAGAGAGAATCAACGCGTTGTTAGATCCTGATTCGTTCTCCGAGATAGGTATCATGACGGGACAGTCTCAATATGACAACAACGAGCTGGTTGATATCGTTCCATGCCCTCTGGTTATGGGGCTCGGAAAGATTAATAACCGAAAGATAGCCATACACGGGGACGATTTTACCATAAAGGGTGCATCTGTTGGAAGAATGTTTAAGGCCAAGTTAGCTCACATCACGAAGATTTCAAATGCGTTACATCTACCTCTTGTCAGGTTGCTGGACGGGGCGGGAGGATCCATTAAGGAAGTGGTGGAAATCGGGTATATCGAAATTCCAGTCGGCGATGATTCAGCAATGCGACAAATGGTAGAATTGATGGCCATGGCGCCAGTCGTTTCATTGGGACTGGGGCCTGTCTCCGGAATAGGGGCTATGCTTATGGTCATGTCCCATTTTTCGATTATGGTTAAAGACAAGAGCCAGGTTTTCGTGGGGGGCCCTCCCCTTGTTCAAGCGGCCGGAGATCGAAGATATACTAAAGAAGAATTAGGGGGGTATAAAATTCACACCCGATTAAGCGGTGTCGTGGATAATGAAGCTGAAAACGAAGAGGCTGCATTTGAACAGACCAGGAGGTTCCTTGACTACATGCCGCCAAATGTCTGGGAACTGCCGGAACGGAAACAGATCGATAGGGACGATCCAAAGCGCAAGGAGGAAGACCTTCTCACCATTATTCCTCGCGCTTTAAAGAAGCCATATGATGTTCGAAAGATGATCGAACTCATTTTTGATCGTGGTTCACTATTTGAGATCGGAAGATTTCAGGGTAGGTCTCAACTGACCATTCTCGCAAGGCTAAATGGATATCCGGTGGGAGTCCTCGCAAATGATCCACGATTCAAGGCCGGTTCCTTTACCTGGGACACGGCGGAAAAGTTTCAGCGTTTTATTGATATGTGCGACACCTTTCATATCCCGATCGTCAACCTTGTTGACCAGCCGGGATTCTTTATCGGAAAGGAGGCGGAAGAAAGGGGAACAATCAGGAAGGGTGTTAGAGCCAGTTTTTCGGTCATACAGGCAACGGTTCCATGGGTAACCGTTCATATTCGCCGGTGTTTCGGAGTAGCCGGCGCAATACAATCAGATCTTAGCAAACCGACCTGGCGTTTCGCTTGGCCATCCGCATACTGGGGGAATATTCCGATTGAGGGAGGCGTTTACGCGGCGCATCGATCAGAAATCGAATCGGCGGAAAATCCGGAAGCCCGTCTCCAAGAATTGCATGAGTATTACAGGCAATTTGCATCCCCCTTCAGGGCGGCTGAACATTTCGGTATTGAAAATATCATCGATCCGAGAGAAACAAGACCGAAATTGTGTGACTGGGTTGAAGCGGTTTATCCGATCGAAAAGTCTCACCTGGGAATAAAAACCAGAAGCATTAGATGCTGATGTTGAAAGACCTTTGTGGTATCTGAAAATTCACTTGTCATGGAAATTCAGGTCCCTCATACGGGTTTTGTGTGACCGGATTGCGGTTCTTTCAAGACTTGGCCATGGGACGCACCGAAAGGACAGGGCACAGGGCCTGGCGGATCACGCGGTCCGTAGTCGAACCCACCAGCAAAGACTCTACCAGGCTGTGACCCCGGATCCCCAAAACGATCAAATCCATCGCATTGACCAAGGCGTATTGGGTCAGTTGTTCATGCGGCTGACCGGCCAGGAGTGTCGTCTTATGCCGGCACCAGTGATGGGCCTCTTCAGGGATCATTTTGTTGAGCATGGCATCCAAAGGTTCTCGCATGCTCTTGCGTAGGTCCTCTGCCGGTTTCACATCTTGCTTGAATAGATTCTTGTAGATGGGCGGTTCAATCACGTGGGCCAGGTGAAGCTCGGATTGAAATTCCTGGGCAAGGCTGAGTGCGTATTCAAAGGCCAGGATGGAGTCTGCCGAGAAGTCACATCCTACAAGGATCTTCTTGATCCTGATCTCCTGGTCGGAAGGGGACCCGATATCTTTCTCCGGGCTTCGAACAGACATTAACGGACAGGGAAGGGTTTGCATGAGGCGCTCGGTTACAGACCCCAGGACAACCCTTTTGAACCCCGATCTGCCATGGGTTGCGGCAATGGCAAGATCGATCTCATTTTCCCTGGCAAGGCGCGTGATGTCGTCCACGGGATGGCCGACGGTGATAAGTTGCTCCACATCCAGCGCCTGTTCCCCTATCAGCTGATTGAGTTGATCCTGGGCATATTCCGTGACCGCTTTCTGCTGGTCCACCCACTGTATCACTGTTTCACCATATGCTGCCACGGGGGTGATATCGATCACATGGCAAACATAGAGCTTTGCCCCGAATTCCTTGGCCAGCCGAATACCGTATGGGACGGCATAATTGGAGAAATCCGAGAAGTCCGTAGTACAAAGAATATTTTTCAATTGAATTCTCATAACAGAACCTCCTCCTTTCCTTATCCCTTGTCACCGGATATCGCCCCTGCGGCTGCCAGCGGGATCGACGGAGACACAGCGGTTTGAAAATTCCCTTCTCGAAACTCATAAAACAGAAGATTGGATTTTTCAAGTGAATAATGCAACTTGAATCCAAAATCCGTGATTAATACGTGTCAGCGCAACAAACGGGTATCGCGAGTAAAGAGAGGAGTTCCTATGCGTTGGTTGGAGATACAGTGAATCTGGTATCCAGGATCCAGGGGTTGACCAAGGAATTCGCCTGCGATATGATCCTGAGCCAGACGACCCACGATCTGATGGCCGGCGCTTATCCATCCAGAAAAAACTTGTCAGGCATTTATTTTCAGCTAAAGATAATGTTGTTAACCTAAAAGAGTGAGGTAAACCATGACAGACCACGAGATATTAAAGAAAAGGGTAAAGGAATTGACTGAACGTGAGTGGGACCGTCCCGGAATCGAAGCCAGAATCAAGGGCTTTTGTGATAAAGGCATTCCCGCAAAGGAACTTGATACCAGCGAGATAATCGCCCGGAAAAAGGAGATCCTTGACCGGGTGCAGCTGCGGGGAGAAGAATACGAATATGTGACTCATAACTGCGCCAAGGGTTCGGCCCTGGCAGTGGTGGAGGAATTCGGGCTGGTCAGCCATATGGATATGATCAAGGCGCTCTCTCCATTCCCGGGTTTCGGGATGACGGGATGGATCTGCGGGGGCGTTACCGGGGGACTTGTCGCCCTCGGCCTCTATTTCGGAAGCAATGATCCGATGGACTATCAGGCGACCGGCCGGGGCATGACTGCCGCCCGAAAGTTCATCCCCCGCTTTGAAGGAGAGCTGGGAAGCATCCTGTGTCCAAAACTACATGAAGATTTCATATTCGGACGCTATATGGATCCGAGGGCAAGCCAGGAAAATTTCGAGGCATTCGAAGAGGCAAAAGGCTTCGAGAGATGCGCCCTCCCTCCCGGGGTGGGGGCCAGGATCGCGGCACAGATAATCATCGAGAGCATGGAGAGGGAGGCGTAATCAGTGCCTTTGCCCCGAGGTCGTTGTGAGATTGAGATTGGACCAAGCTAAGGACTCGCGCAAAAAGAGATGAATCAGATAATTTAGAGCGTTCTTGGGGCTTAACGTGCCTAAAATAATGCTTGAAACGTATGAGCAACCCGCTCTAAAATAGGGTAACACGACCCATGATAGAAGGAAATAAATGGGTGACAGGAGCGTGACCAACCAAGGAGAATCGAAATGAATATCAGGTGCATGGGTGTATTGTTTAGTCTACTGTTTGTACTCGGAGCTGTTTCCGGTTCCTTTGCCGGTGTGGAATGGCAGATCCAGCAGACCTTCGAGATGGATCAGCCACCGCTTGATGTGGCGGTTTCGCCCGATGGAAGACATGTTTTTGTGCTTACGCGTGGCGGCGCCATCTTTGTGTATACTGAACGGGGCGAGCTTGAGGATAAGATCCAAGTGGGAATTCACGCTGACCGGCTCAAAATCGGCCCAAGGGGCGAGCATCTTTTCATAACCAGCCAGAAGGACCAGAGAGTTCAGGTCATCAGATTCGATTTTATTTTTGACATAAATGTCTCTACATCGCCATACAAAGGTCCCCGGGATGCCCCGGTGGTTATCGCGGTTTTCAGCGATTTTCAGTGACCTTACTGCGAAAGGCTTGCGCCTATACTCGAGCAGGTGCTCAAGAATAACCCCCAAACCGTCAAAGTCGTTTTCAAGAATTTCCCTCTGCGAACACACCGATTTGCCGCAACCGCTGCCACCGCCGCACTTGCAGCCGGCCGTCAGGGAAAATTCTGGGAATTTCACGATGAACTGTTCAGGGACTACCAGCGACTGAGCGATACCAAAATCAATGAGATCGCCCGAAAACTGGGACTAAATGAGGCTCAGTTCACCAAAGATCTCAAAGATCCTCTGATACTGGCAAAGATCCGGGAAGATTATCAGGAAGGAATCAATTCCGATGTGAAAGGCATTCCAGCCATTTTTGTCAACGGGAAACGTGTGAGAAGCCGGAGCGTGCAGGGATTTCAGGACATCATTGAAAAGGAATTGAAAAACACCAAAAAGCAGTAAAGAGATCTCAATGCATCCTAAAAAGCACGACAGGGTCTTAAGGGCCCGTGAAAAGATAACATCTTCTCATCCCGTCTTCAGGGCATCTTCGGCCGCAACTGAATCGCAACATCCTCGAAACCCCGCTGCAGCGGGGCTATTCCTGCCTGCCCCGCGAAATACGGAGCCTATTTCTCTGGGGTGGTTTTGCTCAATCGGCGCAGACAAATCTAACCTAAATCTGGGCGCCAATTCTGGGAACTTATTTTTGCGCGAGCCC
>CAZACO010000250.1:0-6372 GCA_964483185.1 uncultured Desulfobacteraceae bacterium | reverse complement strand
CATATTAAGGAGGTCTTAATTTAACCATGAATGAGGGCAAATTAATACAAGTCATAGGTCCGGTTGTTGATGTGGAGTTTTCAGACGGGGAACTCCCGGAAATCTTCACAGCACTCCTTCTCACCAATCCCGCCATTGACGACACAGAGGACAACCTTGTTGTAGAGGTGGCCCAGCATCTGGGCGACAATGTGGTACGGTGCATCGCCATGGACGTGACCGACGGCCTGGTGAGAGGCATGAAGGTCAAGAATACGGGGAAGCCGATTCAGATGCCTGTTGGAGATCCCGGGTTGGGTCGTGTCCTCAATGTGGTGGGGAAACCTGTTGACGGGCTGGGGCCTGTCAATGCCACGGAATTCTACCCGATTCACCGGCATGCCCCTTCGTTTGAAGAGCAGGACACCAGCGTGAATGTCCTCGAGACGGGCGTAAAGGTGATTGATCTCCTGGTGCCGTTTCCGCGTGGTGGAAAGATGGGGATGTTCGGTGGCGCCGGTGTGGGCAAGACCGTCGTTATGATGGAGATGATCCACAATATCGCCATGCAGCATGGCGGTATCAGTGTATTTGCCGGCGTTGGTGAGAGGACCCGGGAAGGGAATGACCTCTACCTCGAGATGAAGGAATCGGGCGTACTCCCAAAGGCCGCCCTGATTTACGGACAGATGACAGAACCGCCCGGGGCGCGCGCGCGAGTGGCGCTGTCGGCCCTTACCGCTGCCGAATATTACAGGGATGAGAAAGGGCAGGACGTGCTCCTCTTTATCGACAATATTTTCCGTTTTACCCAGGCAGGGTCAGAGGTTTCGGCCCTCCTCGGACGCATCCCGTCCGCTGTGGGGTACCAGCCTACCTTAGGGACCGATCTGGGTGAGCTTCAGGAGCGGATTACCTCCACAACCAAGGGGTCCATTACATCGGTGCAGTGCGTATATGTGCCGGCCGATGACCTGACAGACCCGGCGCCGGCCACGACCTTTGCCCATCTGGATGGTACGGTGGTCCTGTCGAGACAGATCACCGAGCTCGGCATTTACCCTGCTGTGGATCCGCTGGATTCCACCTCTCGAATCCTTGACCCGAATGTATTGGGCGAAGAGCACTATTACACCTCACGACAGGTCCAGCAGATACTCCAGAAATACAAAGATCTCCAGGATATTATCGCTATTCTGGGAATGGACGAACTCTCTGACGAAGACAAGCTGACAGTGGGCAGGGCCCGTCGAATCCAGCGTTTTCTTTCCCAGCCGTTCCATGTGGCCGAGACCTTTACGGGTACGGCCGGGAAATACGTCCCGGTGAAGGAAACGGTTCAGGGATTCAAGGAGATTATCGAAGGGAAGCATGATGACCTGCCGGAGGCAGCCTTTTATATGGTAGGCAACGTCGAAGAGGCCCGGGAAAAGGCTGAACGAATGGCTGCGGCAAGCAAGTAGAGGTGACAGTTCATGGGAAAACTGCAACTGGAAGTTGTGACCCCTGAGAAGGTAATGGTGAGCCAGGAAGTGGATATCGTCGTCGCTCCGGGGTCCTTGGGGGAGTTTGGCGTTTTGGAGGGACACGTGCCGTTTCTTTCTGGGATCGTACCGGGTGAACTTCGTTATTCATCGGGCAGCCAGACAGAACACTTTGTTGTGACCACAGGGTTTGCCGAGGTTTCTGAAAACCGGGTCTCCATCCTTGTTGACGCGGCTGAAAAGGCGGCAGAGATCGATGTGGAGCGCGCTCGCAAGGCAATGGAACGGGCCAAGGAGAGACTGGCAAGGGAGAGGAGCGCCGAAGATATTGATTTTGCCCGGGCCGAAGCGGCCCTGAAAAGGGCGATTATACGGATGCGGGTTGCGGAAAAGAAAATATAGCCCAAGAGGCCCGTAGAAGCTATCTGCAACGAGGCAGGCGCCATGGCGCCTGCCTTTTTTATTTATTGACCTTTTCATATTTCAGGGATAATATAAACGACTGTTGAGTTCGAAGTCACGACATCCATTCCCAAACTCGGCCTCGAACGCTACCGATCTTGATGGATAACCCTCAGGGTGGTTGAGTTCGTAACCGTTGATATCGGCAAGATGGATGGTTGTTAAGATACCTTTGGAAAAGATTGCGAGGATTTGATTGCCATGGATACAGGGGGAGAGACCAGACAGTACACTGTCTGGAATTCATTAAATTCGGAAGAGGAGACTGATCAGTTTCAGCTGCTCGAGGAGAAGGTGGATAGCCTTATTCAGACAATAAAGACCCTGAAAAAGGAAAAGGAATCGTTTACCGAGAAATTCCAGATCCAGGAAGAGAAATTGACCGATCTCACCAAGGAGGTGGAAGGCCTGAAATCAGCCAGGGATAAGGCTAAACAGAGAATTGTCTCTCTCTTGGAGAAGATGGAACAGATTGAGGGATAAGATTAGGACGTGGCTGAAAATAGCTATTAAGGCCGTTTTTGATCAACCCTGTGGGGGTCCCAATGGCTTAGAATGAAACCATTCAGGCTTGGATGTGGATCCAGGTCTCGGGATCTCATCGTAAAATCAGTACACATTGTCGGGGATATGGAAAAGCCGATTAGAATCAGGATCCTTGATCACGAGTACCTTTTGAGAAGCGATGAGGATGAGGAGCGAGTCAAGGAGATCGCAGCATTTATAAATGTTAAATTGCGCGAGATCAGGGATCGTGCGGGTAGTCTTTCCGAGGGGAAGGCGGCCATATTAGCAGCTTTTCATGTTGCCAGCGATTATTTTCAGGTGTTAAGAGAACGCGATGAGCTGATAAAGGAAGTTCAAGGTCGGGCGCGTCTAATGAATCAACATATTGATGCTTTATCTGAATAGTTGAACTTTTGACAATAATGGCCTGTAAAAATCGGATGTAAGGGAGAATACCTCTCCGGATCCAGAATGTGTCAATGCGGATACATTCTGTATTTTGGGGAGGTTATATATATGGGGATTAAAGGTTCAGAGGGATAACTGCACTGAGTGCGAATGATATATTCAATCAAATAGAGATAGATAGTGTGTGAATGTTGCCATGGTTTTTCGAAAACTGCTGAAGGATTAAAAAAGTAGTGCATTGTTGCAGGGGCGTTCTGGCTCCCTGTTATCCCCCCTTTGTTTTCCGGCTTATCCGTTCTAACGTCTGGATGACTCCTTTATCCCTTTCATTTTAACTCCTCATGGAGGTCCCTTCGGCCTTGCGCCCATCAGGCTGGTGCCCGGAGATGACTGAAGAAAACGGTTATTTTATCGGTTTATCAAGAATCAGGAGCGTGAAATCATGGTGAGCATGAGCACTATTTTTATAATGGTGTTTCTCGGGGCAGGCATCATTGCCGGGGCCTTCATCGGCTTCTTTGTCCGCAAGAAACTTGTGGAGAACAGGATTGAGGCCATAGAAGAATACTCGAAAAAAATACTGGCCGAGGCCCAGAAAGAGGCCAAGACGACAAAAAGAGAGACGGCCCTTCAGGCTAAAGACACCCTGTACCAGATGAAGCTTGAATTTGAAAAGGAGACCCGGGAGAAGAAAGAGAACCTACTGATCCAAGAGAAACGCCTGCTTCATAAAATAGAGAAATTCGATAAAAAAATCGAGCAATTAGAAAAAAGAGAAGAGAAGACTTCAGAAAAGGAACAACAGATAGAGAGGACTGAAAAGGAGATAAGAAGGAAAAAGGACGAATATGAACGCCTTATCTCAGAACAGAGAAGACAGCTGGAAAGAGTGGCGGGCATTTCCGTGGACGAGGCCAAACAGATCCTCATCAATTCCATGGAACAGGAGGCCAAGCATGATGCGGCTAAAATCATACGAAGGATTGAAAACGAGGCGCGATCTGAGGCAGATCGGAAGTCCCAGGAGATTCTTGCTCTGGCTGTCAAGAGATACGCCGGGGATTATGCGGCTGAAAAGATCGTTTCCGTGGTGAATCTCCCGAACGAAGAGATGAAGGGGAGAATCATCGGCAGGGAGGGACGAAATATTCGAGCCATTGAAGCGGCCACCGGGATCGATCTTATTATCGACGATACCCCTGAAGCGGTCATATTGTCCGGCTTCAACCCGGTGAGAAGGCAGGTTGCCAAGGTCTCCCTGGAGCGGCTCATTGATGATGGCAGGATTCACCCCGCCAGAATAGAGGAGATCGTCTCCAAAGTGGACAAGGAGATTGAAGCGAGCATTAAGGAGGCCGGCGAACAGGCCACGTTTGATGTGGGGGTTCACGGCATCAATCCTGAACTTGTTAAACTCATCGGACGGCTCAAATACCGATCAAGCTACGCACAAAACGTGCTGCAACATTCAATGGAAGTCAGCTTTCTGTGCGGTATTATGGCCGCCGAACTCGGTTTAAACGTAAAACAGGCAAAGAGAGCAGGGCTTCTTCACGATATCGGGAAGGCCGTGGATCACGAGGTGGAGGGACCCCATGCGGTCATCGGGGCCGATCTGGCCAGGCGACATGGGGAGTCTGCCCAGGTCATTCATGCCATCGCCGCCCATCATGAAGATGTGCCGCCGGAGTCTGTTTTGGCCGTTCTGGTCCAGGCCGCCGACACCCTGTCCGGGGCCAGGCCGGGTGCACGCCAGGAGATGTTGGAGTCTTATGTCAAGAGGCTGGAAAAGCTCGAGCAGATTGCCACATCGTTTCACGGGGTCAGCAAATCTTTTGCAATTCAGGCCGGCCGGGAAATCCGGATCATGGTTGAAAGTAAAATCATTGATGATGACCAGGCCCATCTGCTCTGCAATGATATTGCAAAGAAGATAGAAAAAGAACTGACCTATCCGGGCCAGATCAAGGTGATTGTGATCCGTGAAACCCGGGCAGTAGGGTATGCCAAATAATAAATCGCAGACGTTCCGGGGTTCAAAGGTTTAAGGGTTCAAGGTTCCCCATTCTCGTCCCCTCTCATTCCTCCAGCATGAATTCAAATGCCACGTCCCTGTGATGATTCGGCGTCGAACCGTGTGTCCTTTCCAGAAAAGTGACATGGTTTTCCCGGTCGATGAGGAGAATCGTGGAAGACCTGGTTCCATAGTCCGGGCTTAAGATAAAGACCGGGGAGAGGATCCTTTCCCACTCGATCCCGACGCCCGTATCCGGCAGGCTCTCATCACCCGGGATGGACCGGTCGAGGAGGATATCCATGAGCCCCTCCGGAGACGGGAGGGGCTTACGGGAAAGGATATTCTCCAGGGCGGTCTTTCCCCGGGAAACCTTGGGCCAGGGGGTATCCAGGATGTGGTTGCTGACACCATATATGCCGGGCATAAGATGCCGTACGCCATCTCCCCGGTTTGAATACCAGTAGAGTCGATCCGATTCACCCACGATAAGATTAAATCCATTATAATCCCCTGCTTTCAGAGCGAGCCTGGCAAGATATGATTCGGGGTCCTCTTCACCCACCAGGAAACCGCTGACCAATTCCCCCCTGGAGGGGGCATGAGGTTTCAGAGAGGCCGGGTCGCGATAATTGGTGATGGCCGCCATCCGGCCCTTTCTTGTGATGCCGAACCAGGTCCCCCCGGCACGCAGATCTCTCCCTCCGAGGATGTCGGGCGCATCCTCCCAGAAAGCGGCCGGGGCCGTAGGGCGCTCATAGAATTCATCCCGGTTCGCGGCAATGGCCAGCTTGTAAACAGGATGTGACCGGACGGCCAGGAGGAGGAGACACATGGAGGGTTCTTATGCCTCAGACTCAAGATCCAGAAGGTCCGACAGGTTGATCTCCAACATCTTTATGCTGGACAGGATCCTGGCTGTATTCCTGGCGATGGCAGGAAATTCATCCGCCATCTGATTCAGTTCTGTTGTGCTCTTCTTTATGGCCACGATCTTGGCGTTTATTGCTTCCATATCAATTTGCCGGGGCATTTTCTTTCTCTTTCTTCTTCAATGGGTTTTTCTGAGATCTTTGAAGCGTCTTGCCTTGACGTCGTATCTGGGGAGGGTCTCGTATGGGTGGAAGCTCAGATTGTACCGCAAGTTGGTTTTAAGCCTTAGCTGGTCCACCAGTTGGCCCTCAATTGCTTCGCGCTGACTTTCCGCTTCAGGCAGCAATTCCACCTTGAGAGCAATCCGATCAACATCCCCCACCTTGTCCACCACCACTTCAAATTCGTCGCCAAGCCCCCTGATCCCCCGCACCACTTCCTCGATGGCCGAAGGCGCCAGAAGTACCCCCTTCACCTTGGTAATATCGTCGGCGCGGCCCACTACACCGCCCTTGATCAAGCGAAAAGTTCGGCCGCAGGAGCAGGGATCTGGATCCCACTCGATAATGTCTTTGGAGTCGAATCGAACACAGGGCTGGGCCTGGCGATCCAGGGCCGTTATGATCATTTTGCCCCGTCGGCCGG
>CAZACO010000249.1:0-6380 GCA_964483185.1 uncultured Desulfobacteraceae bacterium | reverse complement strand
GAAGCGTGGAAAGTCGCGCTGATGTCCGACACCGGCCCGGTCGCGCTTGCCCTTACCCGGCAGGGCCTCCCGGTGGTGGATCGTTCCGTCTATCCCCCTGCTGACAATTTGACCCTCGGCGGTTACATACTGAGAGACGTTCAAGACGGCATCCCCGACCTTATCCTGATCGGTACCGGCTCCGAGGTCCACATTGCACTGGAAGCGGCTGAAATACTGGATGAGAAGGGCGTCGGCGCGCGCGTTGTAGCGATGCCCTCATGGGAGCTGTTTGAAAGGCAGGATGAGGCATACCGGCGCCGGGTCCTCCCGCCTGAGATAAAGCCCCGGATTGCGATCGAGGCCGGGATCTCGCAGGGGTGGCACCGCTATGTGGGTGATATGGGCCGAGTCATCGGTCTGGATCGATTTGGCGCCTCGGCTCCGAGCAAGATCCTGTTTGAAAAATTTGGATTCACGTCTGATCATCTCGTAAAAACGGCGCTGACCCTGCTCCAGAGACCCGGTCATCAATAATTGGGATAAAGACCGTCTGTGCCCTGCGCGAGAGACGTGACAACCGCCTGAATCTCTCCTGGGGTTCCCTTGCGTCTTTTTGACGGCAATTGCCGCCGTTAATTTCCGTCCCTGCCTTCTCTTTCCCAACATCAGCGGTATTGACAACAGGGAGAAGATGTTTATTGTGTTAACCAAAAAAGCTATTATAAACTAATCATATCAATCGGTTGTGATAATTTTATGTAAGTTATCAAGCATTCCGGCTCGGGGGGTCCCTTTCCCGAGCCTACATGGTTGGAGACGGCGAGACCCCTGATTTTTTGGGAAGTTATATAGGTTTGCATTGTCGCTATCTACGGAAGGCCTGGCGCTGAACACCGGTTAAGAGAGAGCGCGGGATGTCACAGTGAGATCAGGAGGAAAAGGACGGATGGATATACAGGAGATCACACGGCGGGTTGAAAAGGACAGCCTGGTTGTCAGGCAGATCATGGCAGGGATTGAAAAGGTTATTGTGGGCCAGAGACACCTCATCGAGAGGATGTTGATCGGGCTTTTGTGCGATGGTCATCTGTTGTTGGAGGGCCTTCCAGGATTAGCAAAGACCACGGCCGTCAAGACCTTGGCCGCTACAATCAAAACAACATTTCAGAGGATCCAGTTCACTCCGGACCTCCTCCCTGCGGATATATTGGGGACGCAATTCTACCGGCCTGATACCTGCACCTTCGAGATCAAAAAAGGACCCATCTTTCACAACATCATTTTAGCGGATGAGATCAACCGGGCCCCGGCAAAGGTCCAGAGCGCACTTCTGGAAGCGATGCAGGAACGGCAGATCACCATCGGTGAGACCACTTTCCCTCTGGCAGAACCCTTTCTGGTGCTTGCAACGCAGAATCCGATTGAACAGGAGGGGACCTATCCCCTTCCGGAGGCCCAGATCGATCGGTTTATGCTGAAAATCAAGGTGGACTACCCTTCGGCCGAGGAAGAAAAGGAGATCATGGAGAGGGTCTACGCCGGGCTGGTCGAGGATGTGGAAGGCGTGGTGGATGTGGACCAGATCCGATCTGCGCACGAGACCATGAAACTGATCCATATGGAAGAGCGCATCATGGATTACATCGTAAGGCTTAGCAGGGCGAGCCGCAAGCCTGAGGAATTTGGTATCGATATTGCCCCCATGATCAGCTACGGTGCCTCGCCCAGGGCCTCTATCTGGCTCGGTCTGGCTGCGCGCGCCCATGCGTTTTTGAGCGGCCGCGGATATGTGACACCGCAGGATGTGAAGTCAATGGCCCCGGATGTATTGCGTCACCGGATTATCCTCAGCTACGAGGCAGAGGCGGAAGAGAAAAATACCGATGATCTTATAAAGATATTGTTGGAGCGGATTGAGGTCCCCTGAGATGCTTTCAGAGGCAATATTCAAAAAGATTCAAAAGTTCCACTTTACCACAAAGCGTATGGCCAGTGACCTTTTTGCAGGCCAGTACGAAAGTGCCTTTAAAGGGAGAGGGATGGAGTTCGCCGAGGTCAGGGAATACCAGATCGGCGACGATATCAGAGCGATCGACTGGAATGTTTCGGCCCGCTTCGGCCGCCCGTTTGTCAAGGTCTTTCACGAGGAGAGAGAGCTGACCGTTATCCTTATTTTAGACCTCTCAGGCTCCCATTTGTTCGGAACAAAAGGAAAGTTCAAGCGGGAACTGCTGGCTGAAGTGGCCGGGATGCTTGCCTTTCTGGCCATCCGCACCAATGACAAGGTAGGGGCCATCCTGTTCAGTTCCGGGGTCGAGAAGTATATCCCCCCCAAGAAAGGGGCATCTCATGTATGGCGCCTTATCAAGGAGATTTTCACCTATGAACCCCGGGACTTCACCACAAATATCGATGTGGTCCTGACCTATCTGAACCGGGTGGCAAAGCGCCATTCGATCGTCTTTTTGATATCCGACTGCATGGACGCCGGGTTTGAGACATCGCTGAGGCTCACGGCCAAGAAGCATGACCTGACGGTCATCCAGGTAACGGACCCGGCCGAAGATGTCCTCCCCGAGGTGGGCCTCGTTGCGTTCAAAGACCCTGAAACCGGAGAGACCGCACTGATTAACACCAGGAGCAAACGTCTCAGGGAGAGATGGCGGGCCTACCGGGAGGAGCAGAGAGGCTACCTGACAGATCTCTTCAAAAGGGCCGGTATCGATCACGTGGAACTTGCGACAAACGGCCCGGTGGTTGAACCGCTGACCCGGCTCTTTGAGATGAGGAGAAGAAGACAATGAAAAGGGGAGGGGGATGCCGTCTTTGGAAAACAGCCCTCGTCTGCGTTTTTCTCCTCTCCGGAGTTGCCGGGGCAACAACCGGTTCAAATGACCCTTCGGCTGGATTAGAGGCCAGGTTGGTTCCGGGTTCGGCCAAGGTGGGGAGCGTTGTGGTCCTCACACTCAGCTACCATCTCCCGGAAGGTGCGCATCTGCCCCTGGATCCTCAGATCAAAGGTCTTGAGGGCCTCACCATTGAGGGCATTCAGAGAGGGCCGCAAGAGATCCGGATCAGGCTCTTGGTGGATGACCTTGGACAATTCAAGACCGGCCCGCTCTCCCTGGCTTATGTAGACAGGGAAGGGAAAAAGGAATTCCTTCATGCAGATCCTGTTCAATTGACGGTCCTGTCAAACCTCGGGGAACGCCCTGGAGATGCGCAACTGAAATCCATCTATGGGATTGTTCCGACCCGGTCCAGGCTGACAAAACAGCTGTCGTGGGTTGTCATCGGCCTGGCCGTGTGCGCGGCAGGTATCGGTCTTTTCCTGTGGTCCAAAAGGCGTCGTAACCGGCGGGATCATCCCGCATCCCGACTTCCCGCTCACACCCTGGCCACAAAGGAGATCCATGAACTGGAATCCCGGGGACTCTTTGAAAAAGGCCGTGTCAAGGAGTTTTACTTCAGGTTTTCTGAAATCATGAGGCGTTATTTGGAAGCTCTCAGGGGGTTTCCTGCAGCCGAATATACGACGCAGGAAATTGCCCTCTCTATTCACGATCCGCAGGACAGGCAGCTCCTTCCCCTGCTGCAGGATGCGGACCTGGTCAAGTTCGCGGACCTGACCCCAACGTCGGCCAGGAAGGATGATGAAATAGGGAAGGCCCTCGCATATATACATGAAACCGGCGCTGCGTTTGAGGAAGATGTCGCGGGTAGTGGGATGGCGGGCAATGCCATCAGACTCGGCCAGCGGAGGATGAAGAAGATAGAGGAGACAGGCCGATGATGTTCAGGTTTGCCTATCCGGTCGTACTCCTCCTCCTTGTTGCGGTGGCCGGATGGGGTGTGTTTGCGTTCTGGAAGAAACCCTCCGGGATCAGCTATTCCATGACCTCAACGATGATTCGTTTGGCCGGAGGAAGGAACCCCATCCTCGTGAGGCTTCCCACGATCCTGAGGGGATGCATCCTTGCCTTGCTGGTCCTGGCCGCGGCCCGGCCCCAGTTTTACAACGTGTCACGGGATATCCGGTCTCCAGGGGTGGATATCATGCTCTGCCTGGATACCTCAGGTTCCATGCAGGCCCTCGATTTCAAATTGGGTGACGAACCTGTCTCCCGGCTGACCGCTGTCAAAAAGGTAGTCAGCGACTTCATCAAAAAACGAGAAAGCGACCGGATCGGCCTTGTGGTCTTTGGTGAAGAGGCCTTTACCCAGTCGCCCCTGACCATAGATAAAGGACTTCTCTTGGGGTTGGTGGACAAGATGGAAATCGGTATGGCCGGAGATCGAACGGCTATCGGTTCTGCCATCGCTATCGGGGGGAAACGGCTGAAGGATCTGAAGGCCAAATCAAAGATCCTGATCCTCCTTACAGACGGAAGGCACAACGCAGGTGAGATAACGCCGTTGGCGGCTGCTGAGGCGCTCCGGGCATTGGGGGTTAAGATCTATGCGATCGGGGTCGGAGGTAAGGGACCGGCACCCTTCCGGGTGAAGACCTTTTTAGGAACCCGGCTGGTGCATCAGCGGGTTGACTTGGATGAAAACACCCTGAAAAAAGTGGCTGAGACCGGAGAAGGAAGATATTTCCGTGCATCTGACAGCCGGGAGCTGTCGGAGATATACGATGTCATTGACCGGGCTGAGAAGACCGACGTCAAGGTCAAGGAATTTTTTCACTTTAAAGAGCTTTACGGCTACTTCCTCGTTCCGGCACTCATATTGTTCGGGCTGGAGATCCTGCTCAAAACCTGGATTCTGAGGGTGATTCCATGAACTTCTCACACCCCTGGATCGTCCATTTTCTATGGGTGGTGCCGGTAACGGCCCTTCTCTTTATTGTCTATAACCGTCAAAAGATGCGGGCCATGGAGCGGTTTGCCGAACCCGAGCTCTTGGGCCGTCTGACCGGAGATATTCGAAGGGGAAGACGAATGATTCGATCAGCCTTTCTGTTGGCTGCCCTAGGATTGATGATCCTGGCCTTGGCCGGGCCTCGGTGGGGAAGCCATTACCAGGAGGTGAGTCAAAAAGGGGTTGACATCATGATGGTACTGGATGTCTCTCTGAGTATGTTGGTAGAAGATGTCAAGCCGGACAGGCTGGAGAGGGCCAAGCGGGAGATCTCAGACTTCATCCGGGTGGTCGAGGGGGACCGGGTGGGCCTGGTGGCATTCTCAGGGGCTGCCTTTACCCAATGTCCGCTGACCCTGGACTATGGGGCACTGGCCATGTTTCTGAATGCGCTCGGTCCTGATATGGTGCCGGTGCCGGGGACCGACCTGGGCGCGGCCCTGGAGACCGCCATCTCTTCGTTTGACAGCACATCAGAGACCGACAAGGTCATTCTCCTCATAACGGATGGCGAGGACAACGAGAACCGAGGGCTTCAGGCGGCCCGCGAGGCTGCAAAAAAAGGGATCAAGATCTTTGTGTTCGGGATGGGGGAACCGTCCGGAGGCCCCATCCCTTCGACCGAAGGAAAAGGCGGTTTCAAAAAGGACACAGAGGGTCGACTGATCATGTCCAAGCTGAATGAGGAGGGACTGAGGGAGATCGCATCGGTGACCGGGGGGAGCTATATCCGCTCGGTGGCCGGGGACTTGGACCTGGATATCCTCTATTTCGAGGGGATCAAATCCAGGACAGAGGCTGCCACCCTCAAGAGCGGCAAGATAAAGGTCCATGAGGAGAGGTTCACTCTCTTTGTGATCGCTGCCTTTTTTTTCCTGCTCCTTGAAGGCCTGATTGACGACGTGGGAAGAGGGCGTCGGGGGGTGCAACATGCGGAATAGGGAATGGGGAAGCAGACTCCTGATGTTTCTTCTTGTGGGTTTTGGCATTTATTCAGTCAACCCGGTCTGCGGTGCTGAGGATCCGGATGAACTCTACCGACAGGGCCGGTTTGCCGAGGCTGAAAAGTTGTATGCCCGATCGGACATGGATCATCCCAAGGACATGCGGTATCGCTATAACAGGGGGTGCAGCAATTATCAGGGCGCCGACTACAAGGGGGCCATGGCTGCATTCTCCAGCGTACTGAGAAGGGCCAACGACAAAGAAACCCGTCTGAAGGCGGTCTACAACTTAGGCAATACGGCCTTCAAACAGGGCGATTTTGCCTCGGCAGCGGCCTATTTCAAACAGGCCATTCTGATGGATCCTGAAAAAGAGAATGCACGCTACAACCTGGAAATCGCCCTCAGGAGATTAGAGGCCCAGAAAAAGGAAAAAAAGGAAGGGCAGAAGGGGGGCCAGAAGGATTCATCCAGGGAAGGTGAAAAGGAGAAGGGTCACGAGAAGCCTTCTCCTGATACATCATCTGATAAAAAGGGGGCTCAGGAAAAAGATCAGGATGACAAAAGCGCGGGGAAAGAACCGGTAGAAGA
>CAZACO010000248.1:2305-6390 GCA_964483185.1 uncultured Desulfobacteraceae bacterium | reverse complement strand
TTGAGACGGAAAAGAGAGGAAACAAGGATTTGGCCCTCGAGCTCTATAAAGCCGCTGCAGAGATCGATCCGGAAAACAGTCGACTCAAAGAAAAGATAGACCAGTTGACTCCGAAATTTGCTCTCACGTCAAGATATGGCTATCTCCTTCAGAACGGCCTGGTGACTGCCGAGCAGTTGCAGCGGGCCCTGTCTCTCGCAAAAAAGACAAAGAGGAGCGTTGAGTCCGTCCTCATACAGGAGTTCAAGGTGCGCAAAAGGGAGGTCGGAAAATCTCTTTCTCTCTTCTACGAATGTCCCTTCAGGACATTCGACCCCAAGGTTCCCGTACCCATCGAACTCATCGGAAGCCTGAAAAAGCCCTTCCTGTTGCACGACATATGGGTGCCGTTGGGCTGGAACCAGAACAGGGTGGAGATACTCATCGACGACCCTGGCGATCTCAGAAAGACAGGGCTGATTAGGGGACTGACAAAGACAAAACGGATTCATTTCTCTGTGGGGATCAAAGAGGATATCGAGGCCTTCATCCGATATTTTTTTGATAAAAAGGCTGGAGATTCCGTAAAAGACATGATCGATGAACTCGACCTGATCCCGGATATCTCTTTTGAAGAGGAAGAAGAAAGAGAGTCAGAAATGGAGGAGAAAGTCGATGAATCCTCAAGCCAGGTGGTAAGGCTTGTAGATCAGTTCATTGTCACTGCCCTTCGAAAAAATGCCTCTGACATCCATATTGAGCCTTCACCCGTCACCAATAAGACCGGTATCCGTTTTCGTTTAGACGGAGTGTGCCAGGAGTATTTGCAGGTCCCCAACTCCATGGCAAAAGGGATCCTCTCAAGGCTGAAAATCATGGCCGGCCTGGACATCGCCGAAAGACGCCTTCCCCAGGACGGCAAGATCAAGTTCAGGCGCAGGGGGATCCCTTCCCTTGACCTTCGCCTGGCTACGCTGCCCACTGCAGGTGGGCATGAGGATGCGGTATTGAGGCTTCTGGCAGCCTCCGGGGCGCTTAAATTAGATGACATGGGGCTGAGTGAGCGAAACATGAGGGTCATGAAGAAGATCCTTGGCCAGCCCTATGGGCTCATACTGGTGGTGGGTCCGACAGGATCAGGCAAAACAACGACACTCCATTCGGCCCTGAGCCATATCAACAATCCCGGGGTAAAAATATGGACGGCCGAAGACCCGGTGGAGATCACGCAGCCGGGGCTCAGGCAGGTGGAGGTCAAACCCAAGATCGGCCTTGATTTTGCGAGGGTCATGCGCTCGTTTCTGCGGGCCGATCCCGATGTTATCATGATCGGCGAGATGCGGGACAATGAAACCGCCTCGATCGGAATAGAGGCGTCACTGACCGGCCATCTTGTCCTTTCCACGCTCCATACCAACAGCGCGCCTGAGACGGTTATAAGGCTCCTCGACATGGGATTGAATCCGCTCAATTTCTCAGACGCCCTTCTGGGGATACTGGCGCAGAGGCTTGTCAGGAAGCTGTGTCCCAATTGCCGCAAGAAATACCATCCCCCGCCAGACGAATTCGAAGAAATTGAAATGGAATACGGCAAAGCCGATTTCGTGAGGCTGAACATCGAATACACACCCGACTTTATTCTCTACCGTCGATCCAGATGTGACGCGTGTTCAGGAACCGGCTACAAGGGGAGGATGGGGATTCATGAGCTGTTAGAGGGCACTTTGGCCATTAAAAAGCTGGTGAAAAAGGAGGCCCCTTCAGACGAGATCTTTGCCCAAGCGGTTAAGGAAGGGATGACAACCCTGAAACAGGACGGCATCAGCAAGGTCCTGTCAGGGCTCACTGACATGGGCGAGGTGCGGAGAGTGTGTATCGATTGATGGGTGTTACCGGAGACGACTGTCACCTCGCGGATACGGGTAACAGTCGGGCTGGAACATATACTGTTCACTTTGGAAGAGAGAGACGCATCCGGTTTCTCTTGATAAACCGGGTCGTTCAGAGATCATTAATCAATCATCAATCATCAACCCAGTGGGGTGGTAGAAATGTCGAAACGGGCCTTGGTTGTAGACAATGATTTTTTCTTTGTCCAATTTCTTGGAGAACTCCTTGAAAAGCGGGGATACCAGGTCACAAAGGCCTATGACGGCAAAGAGGGGATATTTAAGCTTGAAAACGAACCATTCGATATCCTCTTTGTAGATTTGATTATGCCCAAAATAGATGGGATTCAACTCATCAAAACTGCCCGCCGGAAATTCGCAAACGCCCCTTTCCCGATTATCGCTGTATCGGGGACCCTTATAGAGCAGATACAGGATATTGCCGATATCGGAGCCGATTATTATGTTGCAAAAGGGCCTCTGGAACAGATGACAGACGATCTCAACGCCCTCATGGTCCAAATTGAAGACACCGGCATCTCCCCCGCCAAAAACAAAACCATCATTGAGTCGGGTACCCTGTATCCGAGGCAGGTTACAGCTGAATTGATCGAGACGCTCAATTTCCAGCAGGCCATCACCGAAAGCATCGGGTTTGGCATCGTGGTCGTTGACAAAGACGCACGGATCATAAATGCCACGTCGCAGACACTTGAGATAGTGAATGCTTCTCTGGGGGATATCCTGAATAAACATGTTACCTCTTTGTTCCCGCAAAAGGAAAGGGGGCACCTGATTGATGCACTGAAAGGGGTTGCTAAGGATCTGGGGTTGCGAAAAATCAGTCTGGACGTCATTGTCAACTCTCAAAGAATTCGATTAACGGTTTCACTTCTAAGATTTGGCGGAGATATTGCCGGCTGGATCGTTGCCATGGAGGAGACAGAACCATGAATAGAACAAGCATAAAAAACAAACTGATTCTCAGCTTTCTGGCCCTGCTCTTGATTGTCATGGTGGTCGTGGGTGTTGCCCAACAGATTACAGATGACTTTGTCACGGCCTTAGCTGTCTCGGCTGCATTGGCCTTAACCGCCGGAATCATTTTCGGCGGCATTTTTTCAAGATCCATTGTGAGGCGCTTGAACAGCCTGAGCAGTGTTGCCAGGGAGATCAGCCGTGGGGATCTTTCAAAGGAGATCCCCTTCCTATCCCGGGACGAAATCCGCGATCTCGAAGAAGTCTTTGCCACGATGGTCAATGACCTGAGGGATATCATTTCGGAGATAATGCGTGTCTCCGCCCAGATAGAAAAGACCGGCGGGAATCTCAGCGTCCTGATAGACAAGGTCCTGGCCAACAGCCGGGAAATCGACAAATCCGCCCTGGCAATTGCCAAAGGATCAGAGGCGCAGACCCTCATCGTGCAGAAGACATCCCTGGTTATCGACAAGAGCCTGGAGCAGATGGACGAGGCGGCCAGACAGTCAGCCCAAACCGTATCGAAGGCCAACGACGCACTGATCAAGACCGAAGCCGGTGAGGCCAATGCCCGGAAGACTTTAAATTATTTGGAAGACGTTCTAAAGCAGATGGTGGAGAACGCAGAACCGATATACCGGTTCTCAAACAAGGTGGAAAAAATCAGGATGGTGATGAGCGTCATGGAGGAACTCTCCCAGAAGACCGACCTCCTTTCCCTGAACGCCTCCATTGAGGCCACTAGGGCCGGAGAAATGGGAAAAGGATTTGCCCTTGTCGCCAACGAAATACGGAACATGGCAGAAAACTCCAAAAACTCATCACAGGAGATACGGGGGATTGTGGACGATATCTTCAAGGACAACAAGACCGTTATCGTAGCTCTCAAAAAGAGCGAGGAGGACATCAACAGGGGTCGCGAGATCATTCACGGTATCGTGGGCACCTTTGGCGAGATGCTTTCCGGGGTCAAGGAGATCTCGACCGAGGTAAAAGAGGTGGGGGATGTAACCCGAAAACAGGTAAAAGAGATGATGGGATTGCTCAACCAGTTCCAGGAGCTCTCGCGGCTTGCCCAGGATAATTTTGTATCGACTCAGAGGACCACCATCGGCACGAAAAATCAGAAAGAGGAACTAAAAGAAATCGTCAGGGCGATGAAGTCATTGAATGTCCTGTCAGAAAAAATGATGGAGACCCAGCGACGATTCAGACTTCGTGGGGCGTAGGGCATGG
>CAZACO010000248.1:0-2295 GCA_964483185.1 uncultured Desulfobacteraceae bacterium | reverse complement strand
TGAGGCACCAGGAAAATATCTGGGGATTGAGGCCCAATATATCTACCGGATTGCGGACGATGTAAAGCCGGCCCCGGTCCCTCTGGTTCCTTCCTGTCATGTGGGAATTATCTATTACAGGGGCGACCTGTTTGATGTCATCGATGTGGGCCTGCTCCTGGGAAACGAAAGCTCCCTGCCCAACGGAAATCCTTATGTGATCCTCTTGAAATGGGACCAGCGGAAACTGGGCCTGATCCCGGATCGTATTGTCGGACTGGAATGGATCGAGGTCCCGAATGGCGCACAGGCCGTCTTTACTAAGGATGGACGTGCCATACAAATGATAACACCCGAGGAAATCTGGAAGGTCCTCTCGGAACTGCCCTGTGGACATTGAAAAATACAAGAAGATCTTCATCCAGGAATCAGGCAAATATCTCCATGAACTGGACACGACCCTGATCCGGGTGGAAAAGGATCTCCTGAACCGGGACCTGTGGAGCGATGTCCACGGGAAGATTCACTCCATCAAGGGGATGGCCAGGGCGCTCAGCCTGGATACGGTATCAGGGCTGTGCCATTCAATGGAGGCGTGGTGCAAGAAATTTCAAGAGGGGAACGTCGAGCCTACAGCCGATGCCGTGCAGGTGCTTATGGACGGCGCAGATCTGCTCAAGGGGTTGGTGGCCGGAACGAGCGACGGCAGATCTCCTGAAGATACAACACAGCTCAAGAGGATTACAGCGGTGCTGGCGAAGCGCCCGGATGAACTGGTACATGACACACAGCCTGACACGCGTCCCATTTCCTGTCCCTCAGAAATCGATCGTATCCGAGTGGAATATTCGCTGATCGAAGAGCTCCTTGCCCGTTCCCAGGAAATCATTTTATTGGAAAAAACTCTCCCCCCGCTTTCTCAATATCAGATATCGTCCGGCCTGAGAAGCTGGATTGGCCGTTATATGTCCATGTTGAGAGGTCTTCATTTTCAGCTGGCCCGGCTGAGGCTGATGCCCGTCCATGACTTTGTTTCCCTGTTTGACAAGACTGTCCGGGATCTGGCCAGGAAATACGACAGGGAGGTGAAGATAGAGGTCGTGGGGGGCGAGCTTCAGGTGGATATCGGGCTCATGGAGCGACTGAGAGAGCCCTTCATGCACCTGTTGAGAAACGCCATTGCGCATGGCATCGAGCCGCCTGATGAACGGGAAAGGGAGGGCAAAAACCGCGAGGGGAAGATCGTTTTTGAGGCGGACAGGAGCGGCGACAGCCTGGTGCTGAAGGTGAGTGACGATGGCAGAGGCATTGATCGAACAACCATTGTACACTACCTCAAGGACACGATGGGTATGTCAGACCAGGAGATATCCCGCATGTCCGGTGAACAGGTCCTCAATACCATACTCCGTGTAGATTACTCCTCTGCAGATGAAACCACCCAGCTTGCAGGGAGGGGGATCGGGATGAATGTGATTGCAAGGGCCATCGACTACCTGAGCGGTTCCATGACCATTCATTCAGAATCCTCCAAAGGGACCGGGTTTGTCATCAGGCTCCCTCTGTCTCTTTCCATTGTGTACGCGATTGTGTTTACGTTAGGGCCGTACACCCTCTCTGTGCCGACGTCACATGTCGAATTGATTGAAAGGAAAGAAGCAACATCGTCAGAACAGATCAAGGTTTTTTATGACCTGGGGGACAGACTCGGGCTGGATGGCCTCAAGAGGATGCCTACGCATATTCTAAAGCTCAGACAGCCCCCCGGCATCAACGGTGCAACTGCAAGAAAGGCCCCTGTGCGGTTTGCCGTTGACACCATCATCGGCAACATACCCCTGATGGTCATGCCGTTGGGGGAACTCTTGGCCAGGGCCAGGTCCTTTGCGGGCGTCGGGATCATGGAAAACGGCGATATATCGCTCCTTCTGGATGTGGAAAAGCTTTAGGAACTTCTTGGAATTCACAATAAGGGCTCACACAAAACGGACGCCTATTCGTTTTCCAGCATCTCTCTTAATTTTTCGGACAGCTCCTTCATAGTGAATGGTTTCTGGATAAACCCCTTACACCCAAGCTCCAAGATCTCAGAGACTTCTCCATCCAAGTCATATCCGCTTGATAGAAGCCCCTTTATCGTGGGATTAATCTCTCTTAATCTCTCGAATGTTTCGCCGCCTCCCATTTCCGGCATGGTCATGTCAAGGATAACCATGTCAATCTCTGTCCAGTGCTCTTTGTAGACCTCTATAGCCTCTCTTCCACTTCTGGCCGTCAAGGAGCGGTATCCCATATTCTCTAGAATCTGCCATCCAA
>CAZACO010000247.1:0-6393 GCA_964483185.1 uncultured Desulfobacteraceae bacterium | reverse complement strand
GGATATGGTTTATATTTATTTTTTAACCACGGAGTTACACGGAGTTGACATGGAGGAATGCTGTTTAAATTCTGCCTGTAAAATAACAGATGAAGTGATAAACAAACCACTGAGTCGCCTTCGGCTGCACGGAGTTAAAACGGAGTAACACTGCTTTATCTTTCTGCAAAAAACAGGCTAAAAGATAAAAAACAGGAAATCAAAAATCAGAAGTATTAATAGACGCTGATAATCTTTTTAGTAATTACATGGTTCTCATAAAAGATCTTTAAAATGTAAATCCCTTTATCAGGAATTGAAATGGTAGTCTTATTAATTCCCGAAACCCCTTTCAATTGCTTAGAAATCATTTTTATGCCGGTCTCATTGTACAGTTCTATATCGATTGAAGCAGGATTTGTTATTTCTAACTCAATGTTCAATTCCTCTTGCACAGGATTTGGATAAACCTTTGCCATATTTTCATCAGTGATTAAATCATCAACACCTGTTGGCAGGGTTACAAATTCCATCTCCTGTGACCACACTGAACCAATAAATTCCCTGTTAATAGATTGAATTGAATAATAATATGTAGTTGAAGATTTTGGGTCTTTTAATGTAAAAGAATGAGTCTCCTGCATATTTCCGATGTTGACTACTTTCCTGTATCCATCATCATGAGAAAGAGAAGAAAGCACATCATTACCGCCCGGAGTTGTTCCTATCCTTAAGTTATAATACAAGCGTCCTGAGGTTGGAAAACGCCAGTGAATTCTGACACTATCCTGAAACACCTCTGCCGGATATAAATTTGGTGGGCCAGTAATATTTTTTAGATGATTTGAATTTTTATATATGATCCCCGTGATTTTATTATCAGGTTTCTTTCCCCCCAGGAAAACGTCAGGGAGTCCATCATTGTCAAAATCTCCAATTGCCAATGATGGGTATAAAAATGTTTCGAGAGAAGCTATTTTAATAAAGCCATTTCCTGTATTACGAAAAACTTCAGCAACCAGTTCTGCATCAGGTGAATTATAATCTGATGTTGGATCAATATATCCGAAAATGATAATATCCATAAGGCCGTCATCTTCAATATCAACCCATTTGCAATGCCCTCTACAAACCGGGGTAATACTATCTGCAATAGTGAAAATTCCATTTTCATTGGAACAGATATAGGTATGGGCCTTATTATCATCAAGTGATGCTCCGCAATATAACATATCCAGGTCACCATCATTGTCGTAGTCGCCAAAATCCATATCACATAAAACTAATGCGGGAATATCAGGGTAGAGACTTCTGAATGCCCCTCCCATATTTTCGCTAATAATAAATTTTACATCTTCAGGTTCCGGGTGTAAGTTTTTAGTATAACCGCTTCTGACAATATCCTTATCTCCATCGTTATCAATATCAATCCAGCTTAATTTGCCATCGATAATTGCTTTCATTAAATTGTCAAAACTCTCAAAACTTCCATTATTATTTTTATATAAATATGTGGTATTATTAGTGCCGGAGGCATCCGTCCCCATGATTATTAAATCCTCATCACCATCGTTATCAAAATCACCCCAGGCCGAATTGGAGTTAGATAATCCAGCTAAATCGAGTTGTTCAATGTTGTAAGTCCCATTGACATTTTCAAGCAGTGTATTCTGAAAATTCAGGCTACCTGGGAATAGCAGCAGATCCGGATCATTGTCATTATCAAAGTCATTTATGAGCAATTCATTAGTAAAAGAATTTGTTTCTATCTCCATTAAAGCTGTATCTATTTCTCCATCGTTATTTTGATAAATACCAGGGTTACTAATGATTTCTTCTTCTTCACTTCTTACCATCAGGTCGAGGTCTTCATCGCTGTCATAATCAACCCATGCAGCGCTTGTAATATTTTTGTCAGAGAGGATTATTGTTTCAGGTAAAAAATAACCTGATACAGGATTAAAAGCAATCTCATCTGAAAAATTCGAACCCAAAAATGAAGCGTCGACAGATTGTACTGACAGGTAATAAGTCGTATCAGGGGACAAGCCATTAATTGTTGCGAATGTGCGATTCTGTGCATTTCCCGGGCCAACCACTTTCCGGGTCCCATAAAGATTTGATTTTGGAGATATTATTTGAGATCCTCCGGGGGTCGTTCCCATCCGTATATTATAAGTTATCTCATTATGTTTAGAAGGATCAAAGACTTTTGTCCATTCCACTTCCACATGGTCATCATGTGAAATAATATTAATATTTTCAGGTGCATATGGTGAATGGTTATAGATTTGGGTAACATTTTTATAAAGATACCCTGTTGAAGTCGAACCGGATTCTCCTGCGATTAATAAATCAACCTTATAATCCCCATTATAATCTCCGGGTGCTATAATGGGTTTGCTGAGTCCCTGTAATGTTGCTGCATCAATATAATTACCATCCTTCCATATATAAATTTTTGTAATTTTATTTTCAGAATATAAGGAATTATCATTGATTCCACTTAAAACGATGTCGCTATAACCATCACTATTTATATCCACCCATTTGCATGAACCCTGAACAATCTGAGCGAGAAGATATGGTTTTGGTATATATCTGTTATTTTCGTTTTCATAAATTATTGTTCTTACTATGTTCTCATTTGAATAACCACAAATTAATAGATCCAAATCTCCATCTTCATCGTAATCTGAGAAATCCATGTCAGACTGGGCCAATCCCAGCAGGTCCATATGGGTATCAATAAATGCACCATTATAATTCTCATATATTTTTGTAATACATCCTTCAGAATTATTATAACCACAAAGTGCAATATCCATATCCCCGTCATTATCGAAATCTACCCATTCTATATCTCCATAGATAGCTCCTGAAATAAGGATATTGTAATTTTCAAGTATGCCATTATTATTTCTGAAAAGCTTGCTTCCATACATATCATATGACAGAGCACCGGTAATAATAAGGTCTTCGTCCCCATCATTTTCATAATCACCCCATGCAAAGCTCCCCATATAGAACCCGGTTTTAATTAAAGTATCTCCATATCCCGTTACACTTATTTTAATACAAGAGTCTGAAGTAAATCCAGCTGCAAAATCGAGAATATTGTCGTTGTTAAAATCTAATATCTGGACTTCCTGGTTAAAATACGCCGAGTCGAGCTTAACGTATTGGTCATTCAAAGTATCATTAATTACGGGATATAAACGTGAGAAGAGTTTTGAACTCGAATCGTATCCGGATGCAAATAGTTCAAGATCATTATCACTGTTAAAGTCAATCCATTCGGCAGATAATATACCGGCATGGGGGATAGCAAAATCCTGCTCAAGGAAGTAGTCAGAAGCTGTATTGAAATCAAATTCAGCCCATTCTGATGTATGAAAACCGGCATCCACCGTCTGAACCTGACACGTATAAAGGGCACCCTCATCCAACTCACGGAATAAAATCTTATTATCAAATGCATTTCCGGGTATGGTCAATTTTACGGTGCCGTCATCTTCTACCGGTGGTCTTAATCGATATTTATTTAAGTGTTTTCTTTTTAAACTGACATTATATGTTAATCCATCGGATGGGGTTTCACTATCAGTTGCAGGATCCCAGGAAATTGTTACATCAATGCCCGTCTGGCTAACACTCAGATTTCCCGGCAAAGAAGGATACTGATTTTGAATTTCAAGATTATTCTTAAATATGGCTGTCAGACGGCTAGGTGAGGTATTGACATAACCGGAAAGCAAAATATCCAGATCTCCATCGTAGTCATAGTCGCCCCAGCATACTGTGCCAGAAGCCATTCCGGGAAGTCTTATCCCGCTGTTTACCAGTGAATTGTTCTTGTTTTCATATATAATCGTAAAATATGCGAGCTGCTTATTCATGCCACTCAGCAACAGATCATAATCACCATCATTATCATAATCGCCCCAGTCGGCAGAGCTTATGCTAACATCTTCAATATCCTGCCCAATTTCAACAAAGTTTCCCTGGTCAAATTTTAATAGTTGAGATGAGGGATTAGGACCTGAAAAGGATGTATCACCGGTAACGAGTATCTCAATTTTCCCATCGGTATTAAAGTCACAATAATCAATCGATCCGTTATTGTGACCTGTTAGCTCACCAGATGTAAACAACCCTTCGTTGTTCAAATAATAATATCCTTTTATGTCATGCAGGTGGTCAGTACCCATTGCTACTACATCCAGATTATCATCCTTATTTAAATCAACAAACCTGGCGACGCTTTCGTAAAGAGGGTGGAAATTTTTATTTGCAGAAGTAAATTTCCAACTATTATGTGCATCTGATTTTCCTTCGTTACGGTAAATTTCACAAATTTCACCTGATGTATTATTTTCTCCTGAGATCAGGAGGTCCATATCGCCGTCATTATCATAGTCGCCCCAGTCTACTGATCCGTCAACCACTCCCGGGATGCCTGTCTCATATTTCTCATATTGTAAACCAAACTCATATATGTAAAGATCAGTGATAGCCACACCATCATTATTTTCACCGGTTATGATAAAATCTAGGTAACCATCATTATTAAGATCTATGAATGCCATGGCGTGATCATTCCTGGGGCTCACACCTTCAAGATTAGCTGAAACCTTTTCAAAGGCACCTTCATTATTAAGATACAATGATGTGATTCTGGTGCCATCTTTCTTCTGTCCGCATACTAGGATATCATAGTCTTTATCATTATCTATATCTCCCCAAATTGCATTTCCAAAAGCCACAGAGTCAAAATTTACTACTATTTGTTCAAAGGGACCTGGTGGGGCTTCGGTGATTTCGATATACACATTGCCTGTGTTAAATCCACCTTGATCATCAGTTACCACGTACTGTAAAGTGTCTTTTCCAACATAATCGTCATCAGGATCAAATAACAGGTAATCGCCACCGAAAGATTGAGTTACAGAACCATGGTTGCCTTCAGAGAACGAATAAATCCTTAATTCGTCATTATCAATGTCATAATCATTGGTTAAAACAAAAATCATTTTCATAGAATCCTGTCGGACAGTAACTTCATCATCAACAGCAACTGGTGGATTATTATCATTATAAAACAGGATGGTCCCGTTTTCTCCAACAGCCCAGATATGATTTGCATTAACAGCGCAAATGTCATTCAGGTCATTTGAAGTTATTCGGGCTTCTTCTGTTATGAATAGCATATATAGTGCATATTTTATGTTAACAATACACCCGTTTTTTCCTGCTGCCCAATAACTAAGTCCGGGAGAAAGTCCTGATACCGCAAGGAGAGTATCTTCACTTGTAGTACTCTTATTCAGGTAGTTTGACCAATTATCTTTGGTAAAAAGTACAAATCCGTCTTCACCAACTGCACATCCATAATTAGTACCAGCATTAAAAATACCATAAAGGTCTTTCCGGTAAGATGATATAGAAACGTCCATTGACCACCCAAAGAGCAAATCCCTCCCACCTGTGTTGGTTCCGAAAAACAAACCATCTTGTCCGCATGCCTGTCCATAATTGCTATCTCTGAAATTGATGCTATAAAGTTCATTTTGAACACGTGATCCAAAGCACTGGATCCAGGTCTCGCCTCCATCTATGGTATACATAATTAAACTCAGGGTGTCGGGTTCCAATACATCACTTCCTGCTGTCCAGCCCATGGCATCATCAATAAAGAACACATCGTTCAGCCTGCAAAGATTTTTCTGAAAAACAGGTTCCCAGGTAGCTCCTCCATCTATAGTGCGTAAGATAAATGTAGAATCTAATATACTGTTGTATTGCCCTGTCATCCATCCGAGATTTGTATTCCTGAAGAATATTGCTGATGGTTCAATGTTCTCTATTTGAGCTATTGAATGCCAATTCCTCCCTGCGTCTTCAGTTGTTAAGATTGTGCCGTCATTTGTTGCAATCCAGCCATGTAAGTCGTCGACGAAACTTACGCTAACCAGATCTGAATTTACAGGCGAAAATTGTTTCTGCCACACATACTGTGCATTAACTTCTGCAAAGGATACCAACAGGCCTATCAAAACACCTGCGCCATAGGAAAATAGGTTTTTCATAGTTATATGGTTTATTGTTTAAAATTTAGGTATTAACTATGTTACTGTCGAGAACAAACGAGTAACGATGGCTTTTAAAATAGAATAAGCCAAAGGAAGATTAGTATTCTGTAATGTCGGGAATCAACTGTGATTTTACAGAATGGAACTGTCTGTAAAGATGATGCTTAATAATATTCAATTTGTAACTATCATATTAGCAGGCAGATGCTGACATTTACCGTTATTTATTAAAAATATATTAAAATTGGCAGCATTAATATTTGAATTATAAAAACCAATTTCTATCTTTGCACCCGCTTTTAGGCGAAAAGGTTGGTTGAGG
>CAZACO010000246.1:0-6396 GCA_964483185.1 uncultured Desulfobacteraceae bacterium | reverse complement strand
CGGGGTGATGGCGATGACGACTGAGTGAGACGCTGGATTAGAATAGGAGAAAGATCGCGACATCCGTTTCTTTGTCAGGGAAGGGGGGCGAATCATTAAGGCGCTGCCCAATTACATCCCCGAGGCCAAAAGTCTGAATTACGGGGCCATGCCCAGAACCGCCCGATTAGATACCCCCGGTCTCCTGCATCATATCCCAGTGCATCAGATATCTCCATGATGCTTCAGCTCTATTGTTGCCGGGTTAAGGGAAATTTATGATTTTATGGACGTGCCTCCTCCCGGCATAAAGACCGGTTGCCGAAGTGAAGACCTTCGCGTTACTACCCGAGGCAGGAGTCACGCTATGGCGTGATAGTTCCGTATGCCGGGATCTGTGCGGGGGGTGCCGGGCAACCGGCATTCCTACCGCGACCCATTACAAGGCCTTCGACAATACTTCCAAAGCCTTGGCGGCGATTTTCTCTGTATGCGCCTTTGTCAACAGCGGTTCCATGCCTACAAAATTCCAGGTTGATTGGCTTTGGATGGTGGCGGCAAAGGCCGCCAAGGGGCTGAGGCAGGAAAGGGAGGCGGCGAAACCAAGGGCTTCGATTGTGAAAGGGCCGTGAAGGTTGTCAATATCCACTTTTCCGATGTTGCTGAAAGCCAGACCTCCGAATGCCCAGGACGCAGCAACATGGGCGCATGCCCGGCGCCCGATAAGACCCAGGCCAAGAAACGCGGTGATTCTGGACAGGTCCCTGTGCTGAACCACATACACGAAAGGCTCACCCCGCTCGACACAATGCCATAGCGACCCTCTTACGGCTTTTGCCAGAGACCAGAACTCGGTACCCGGTTGGGCCAGGTTAACGGATGCCCCAACAGTAACGAAAAATCCCACATCCCCTTTCACCGGCGGTTCAAGCCGCTTCCTCAGGTTGACCGGTGAGCCAATGATGTAAGGGCGCTCTTTTGTATCCTCGCGGTCATGGGCAATAGCGAGGATTTGCGCTGCAAGCAAAGCGCCGTGCAACGTGGTGCCTTCCTCCTGCGCCCGTCCGTGCAAACGTTGAATAAAGTCAGGGTCGAGGCTATGGGCGACAATCCGCGCCCTGCGCTCTTTGGGCGGTGCCTTACAATCGAACTTGGGGACGGTCGGCTTACCATAGCGCAGCACCGCACCTGTCATGCGCCCGGCAAACTTCATGCTTCGCCAACGGCCGCTTAGTCCCAAGGCCCAACCCGGGAAGTAGGCATTCATTTCACTCCTCGGTTCCAGGGGAGACAATGCGCACGTTCGCCCGCTGGAAGCAAGGGCCGCGGCCTGGAAGAGGTCGCGCATCAGGAATGAACCACTCATGGCATCACCAATGGAGTGGTGGAAGGCTAGGAGTACTGTATGGTCTTCCTGGGTGTGACGCAATAGGGTGCAACGGGCAAGCGGCCCTTCCTGAACCGGCAAAACCTCATGTAACTCCTTCTCGGCTTCTTCAACCCAGGCATCATTCGGCTTTTCCACGATGCGGAGAGGCAACCTGGGCACACCGCCGGTTTTGAAAGAAAGGCTGTTCCATCCGTCCTTTTCAATACGCACTCGGAGCAGAGGATGACGGGCTTGAATAGCGTCCAGGCTTGGACGCAACACATCTTCATCGATTGCGCCGGTGACACGGGCGTGCATTACGAAATTGCTCCTGCACTCCTGGTCTATGATCCACAAGAATTTTTCAGAGGGACTGAGCTTCCGTTCCCCGGCCGAATGATCCAAAGTCATTCCCCCCTTTCTTTGAGAAATCATAAATGAGAAAACCGTGCATATTCGATGTGCAATTCCGAATAGGCATGAGTTTACGCTTTCGGTCAAAAAATCAAAATGCCAACACTTTTGAACGATACTAATTTCTTAACAGCGTCCTGTTTGTTTTCTAAGATCGGTCAGTAGTGCAGCAGGTTACAGTATGATAAACAGTTTAGAAGCCGCCTTGAACCCATTGAAGGGATGTCCTAAAAGGTCAATCGTAGACCCCAGGCTTCATTGTCTTCTGTGATCAAGCCGTTGCGTTAGTCTCAGATCAGTGATAATTGTTCTGGTTTATCTGAAAGAGAAATATCGGCAATTTTGACCCTTTCCTTTCCAATGGGCTTTCTAAAAGGACGGTCCTGGACAAAAGCTGGAAACAAGCTTGGTTGAATATAGGCTCGGTAATCAGGGCGTTTCATCCCCTTGCATTTAAGACAAACCGCAATGCTGACCTTGGGATGTGATTTCTTCTGGGTACAGGTGATGTATTGCATTTATTGAATGGTCTGTTTCAAGGGCTTAGCCAACGACTCAGAAATCCCCTGTCGAGTCCGATCCATCTTGTTTACATCGAAACCTTTTAGCTTGATGCAGTTTAGCGTTTATCGATTAGCCCCTACTTTCTGCCACTCACGAAGCGCCTCAACCGCTGTCACGCCGTAATAGACCCCGTCCTTAGACCAGCCACGCCGAAGAGGACTTGGATTCCCTGAGCCGCCCCTTGGTGCCCCGGGAGGCGGATTTCTGGAATATGTAAACCCAAGCTCTGAAAGCTTGAGTTGAGCCTCCCGTTTGGCTTGAGCTGGTGACGCTCTCCGGAATTTTCTAAACCGATCAACTTCGTCTTGATGAATGATGCTTTTTTTTCCATCAATGTAATCGAGTTTGATCTGTTTTCGACGTATAGCATCCCTAATCACGCCTTCCGTTAGTCTCAACATAATTGCGACCTGTTTGGGTGAGTAATAAAGGCCGGGTTTAAGCGGTCGTCTCGCAATCTTCCTTTTATGTGGTGTCCACCGGGCCTTCATCTTCTTAATCTGGTTCTTGTGAATCACCATCTTTTTCCCGTCGAAAAACTGGACCTCAAAATAGCCCCTGCTAATGGCGTCCACAATCGTCGTCCACGACAGACCGAAATAATCGGCCATCTGATTTACAGTATAATATTGATTAAGATTCATAGGTAAAAAGTGTAAGAAATAATTATTTTAGAATCCTTAACGTATGGGTCTGTCTCAGTTTATCCCAAAGTGCCTCTATGATCACCATGAAGGCGGTTTCTTCGTGGATATCAGTTTTCCCGGCAAGAGACCGGCAGGATTCCATCAATTCTTCGTTATATTTCGGAATGCCGAACTGCTCTCCGATATATTTCCCTATCGTAAGTGGAAGGAGACTCAAATCTGATTCCTCCATCCTGGCGATTTTCGCCTTGTCCTTCAAAGTCAATTCTGAAATCAACCGATCCACAGCCTGATCAACGGTCTTGTGTCGTGTTTTGTGACGTCCATAAAATCATAAAATATCATTCGTCCAGAAGCTGAAAGCCATTTTCATTGGCAATCGCTTGCCCTCGCTTTACCGAGATGCTCACCGCAGGTTGGGTGAGGCCCAGCTCTCTTGCCAGGGATGTTGCACTGATACCCAGTTCTCTTACCGCCCAGTAGCAAAACAGACTTCTTGCCTTGACGTTCCCGGGATACTTTCCTGGCGCGTATATACATTCAGGGTCAACCCCCAAAAGTCCAGAAACCCTTTTCGAAAGCCTCGAAATGGTAAACCCCAGGGACTTCAATCGATACTTCCGCGCAAACTGTTCCTTGGAAGCATCGAGTGTATCCAGGACAAAATCGCTGTCGCCGAGAATGCGCTCATCTCCCTTTAACCGAATCCCCGTTCCTGCCAACTCTTTGGCTCTTGTCCAGCCCCCGACGCTCCGGATCAGTCCTCCCCCTGTAAGTTCCGGCCGTCTCCCCGCCTCAACCCCTTTCCCAACATACGCCTTGTATCGCCTGCGAGCTACCCCATACTCTGTGCCGAAGTATCCGAGCACATAACCAACATCCTGCCAATCGCTTTTTTCTTTTCCCATCAGAATTCTATGCCCGGAGTACGGATACCTCTCTAACTCCTTGAGGTCTTTCACTAACTTCGCACGCAAGGGGTTCAGGTGAATATACCGGACCAATTCAAGGAGATACGGGTCTTCCTGACATAGAATGGATTTATAGCGGTTCTGGAAAAGCTGCCCGTGTCTATGATGACGACGATTGTATTTTATTGCGTATCCGGTAAGAAGCCGCCTCATGATCGTGGCGATAGAAACAACCCCTGTTCGAAGAAGAATGTGTGCATGATTTGGGAGTAATGCCCATGCATAGCATCCGGTCTTAGATTCTGGCAGTATATTGCCCATCCTGCTCAGGAAATCATCCCTGTCCAAATCATCCTGGAAGATCCTTTTTCGCTCAATCCCCCTGATAATGATGTGGTGGAGAGCACCTGGCGCGTCGATTCGGGCTTGTCTGGGCATACCGAAAACATACCAAAAGAGACAGGCGTTGTCAATTTAATAATTTTATGGACGTCCCGAAAGCCCCAAAACACGCTTAAAGCCTAAAATCGTGAGTCAGCCGCTTTGTGGGCTCAGGGCTTACAACCTCCATGCTCTCGGAAAGAAACCTGATGTATTCATCCAAATCACATTGTTCGCTTTTCATGCGAGCTGCCCTGAATGCCAACCCTCGCATGACATCCTTTGCGTCTGAGAGCATTTCCTCTCTTATGTCAGGGCTCAATCTCTCGAAGCCATTCATCCAGCAAATCCTCCTTGTCGAAGACTTTAAAATACTCCCGGACAAGCTCCATGTCCATCTTTTTCCGATGCAATTTCAATAACCTTTGGATATCCGGCTTATCGATGAGATACCGATGTTCAGGGTCATTGGAGATCGCCTGCACCTTGAGGCCTATCAAGTCTTCGGGCCGAACCGTATTCACCTGCAGTCTACCGCCGAAGGCGGGCCTCACATCCGCGTTTCGCATCATGGCCCTGGTGTACTTCCTTCTTGCCAGAAGAAAATCGACCTGGCCAAAAACCTTCAGTGGCGACCAATAGGAAACAATCTCATCTGTGCTGAACGTCTGTTTTTCATAGCCGAGTTCCATCATGATTGTTTCCACCTTCCCCTTGTCTTCTTCATGGACAATGAAATCGATATCCTTTGTAAATCTGGTCACTTCCATGGTACTCAAGGCTAGGCCCCCAGATAGAACAAAGTCGATGCCTGCGGCACGAAACTTCTCCATCAGCATCTTTAGCACATACTCGAGTTTCATCTCTCTGCAAGCATCTCCGTTAGACCTCTAGGTTTTATACTGTCATTCTGAGAATTCATCTCTCACAATCTATATTTATCATATACTTCATATGATTACGGAAATGGCCAAGGTTTCAGTGTTCAGGTTTCAGGCCGGGCTTCAGGAACCTTCCATCTTTCTCATATGAAACTTGAGGGTCCCTGCCGGATCGGCCATCAGCCTCTTTTTGAACTCCTAATCCTCCCAGCATTTGGTGATGATCTTCTGCATCGGGTTCTCTTTCGCGTTCATGGTTTTCTCCTCCTTGTTATACTGGTTTCGTTTGCCTGCGGATACTCATACCACAAAAATCATTCCTTATCCCCCATTTTTACATCCTGCCCCCCTGCTTCCTCAACCGTGTCTGGGTATCGGCCGGCGAAAAAAGACAATCCCGGGTGAAACCCGGCTGTCATCACATTGCCGTGTCGGATGCGGTCAGGGGAGGGCGATCTTTCCGAGGCGCCGATGAAATGATGCCATACTCTTTTTGGTCGGTTTTTGCAAGGACTGACTTGAGCAGCGCCGCACAAATCTCCCGGGTGCGCACCGTATCGATATAGGCCGCGAGATAGTCCAGGAGGCGGGTCTTATAAGAGGTGCAGTACTCAAAACCCCCTTCGCCGAAGCGCTTTGTGCGCAGCCGTTTGATACCGCGCCCGCCCCGACATGAGGCGAGCGGATATGGATTGAACATCAATGTTGCCACAAAACCTCGTCTGACATCATACACCGTTACCTGCTTAAAGTATTGTCATTTTTTCCGGCAATCACATCCCCCCGTTGTCTATACAATAAGCGGATGCCTGAATTTCAAGATGCCATTCGCCAGGTGCATCGCGAGCTTGCGGCCCTGGGGTTGCGACTTCATGAAAGTAAACTATTACCAAGCCAAGGACGGCAAAGAAGAAAAGATATTCGATGCCCTTGAATGGCTTGTCCCGCTTCCAGCGGGATGCTCCCACGGTCCGAACAAGGGGGAATCCCGCAAGGCGGAATTAGTACGGATACTGCACCCCCGCGTGTCGAGGGGTCCCGGGGCAAGCGAAAAAAAGGACTTCTTATCAGCATCAGCTCAGCCAATCAGAGAAATTCAATTTCCAGCAGCGACACATCATCTTCAAACATGTCCGAGTTTTGGATTTTTCTCATCGCGTCAATGATCCCTTTTGGGGACGTATCCTTTTCCTCGGACAGGTTGCCTACCAGATCGATGAAATCATTCAGTTGCAACATAGTGCCGTCAG
>CAZACO010000245.1:1772-6440 GCA_964483185.1 uncultured Desulfobacteraceae bacterium | reverse complement strand
TCATTGGTTTCCGTTATTATCCCGACCCTCGACGAATCAGCGACTATCGGTCGCCTGCTGGATCGTCTTCACCGCTCGGAGGCCGTCGAATGCATCGTAGCAGACGGGGGCAGTCGTGACGAAACACGTGACATCGCGGCTCGGGCCGGGGCCAAGGTATTGGAACAATCCGGAGGACGGGCCTTGCAGCAGAATGCTGGCGCCGCCCTTGCCAACGGACGATTCCTCCTATTCCTTCATTCAGATACGCTCCCGCCCGATGGCTATGCCGATAGGATACGCGCGGCGCTGGACCGTCCCGCAACGGTGGCCGGCGCATTTCGGTTCAAAACAGATGATTCCAGGGCGGTGATGCGCCTGATCGAATGGATCACGAACGTTCGCTCCGCCGTTCTTCAAGTGCCGTATGGCGATCAGGGGATCTTCCTGGAAAAGAGGGTGTTCGAGGAGATGGACGGGTTCCGCCCCATGCCGATCATGGAGGATTTCGAGCTTGTGCGTCGACTGCGTGGTCGTGGTCCCGTCCTAACACTTCCCGATGCGGCTGTAACCTCGGCACGGCGCTGGCACCGGCTGGGCGTCATTCGCACGACCCTCATGAATCAGATCATGATCTTGGGCTTCGTCACCGGGATACCGATACGAACCTTGCACCGTCTTTACCAGACAACTGATGCCGACGGTTCATCATAATAACCCATAGATGGCCAAACATTTGTTGAGTGTATGACAGATCAAGCCACATCCTGTGGGCGTGGTCAGAGTACATCGGCTGTGCCTGGACAGAACCGTGGGAGTAGCGGGTCCTCCCGGCGAGGATCCTCACTGTCTCAGTATGAGATATGCTTCGGGTGGACTGCAAGCGAATCTATCGCTTTTTCAGTTGAAAGTCACTTTATGTTTAAGTATCCTGCAATAATGATTTTTTCCATGGGACTACCCTTATCCGAGAACGCCTTTTGTTGAAGCCGGGGGATGGATGCTCCCGAAACGGCGTCGTTTTGGCCTGGAGGAAGATAGCGCAAAGGCCAAGAAATTAATGCCAAATTTCTTGACGACGACCGGTCTCTCACTGGCAAATAGCGCTGGCTTCCCAAAATCCCGCTCAATCCAATTCCCGGTAACCCAAGGAAAGGATAAGCACCGTGGCAACTTACGATTATGACATCGGTATTATCGGCGGAGGCGCAGCAGGACTGACCGTGGCATCGGGTGCGGCCCAGTTAGGCGCCAAGACGCTTCTCGTTGAAAGGGAGAAACATCTGGGTGGCGACTGTCTCCATTTCGGATGTGTGCCCAGCAAGACCCTTATCCGAACCGCACAGGTCTATCATACCATGAAAACCTCAGAGGACTTTGGACTTCCTCGGGGGGAAGTGCCGCCGGTTGACTTCACAAAGGTGAAAGAGAGGATACAATCGGTCATCGCAACCATTCAGAACCATGATTCGGAAGAAAGGTTTTGTAGCCTGGGTGCCAGGGTGGTATTCGGCCAGCCCACCTTCTCGGACGAACACAGCATCCGGCTGAACGGGAAGACCCTATCCGCAAAAAACTGGGTCATTGCAACCGGCTCGTCCCCGAACATCCCTCCCATCGAGGGTTTAGACAAAAAGCCCCATATCACCAACAAGGAGATCTTTTCTCTGGATCGTCTTCCTGAATCCATGGTGATTCTGGGGGCCGGCCCGATTGCGATAGAGATGGCCCAGGCCTTTTGCAGGCTTGGGACAAAGGTTTCGGTCGTCCAGCGGAGTGGGCAGATCCTCAGTAAAGAGGACCCGGACATGGCCGATGAGATGATGCAGATTCTGGCCGGCGAAGGGATCGATTTTCACTTGAATGTCTCGGTTCTTGATGTGAAAGATCTGGGTAACGAGAGAGAAGTACGCCTCAAAGACAAAGAGGGAAAGGCCACCTCCCTGAAAGGGGAACAACTTCTCGTTGCCATGGGGCGTGACCCCAATCTGGAAGGACTCCATCTGGAGGGGATCGGCGTCGAATCGGAACGCAAGGGCATTCGGGTGGATGAGCGGATGCGAACCACCCAGAAACACATCTATGCGGCGGGAGACGTCACCGGGGCCTTTCAGTTCACCCATGCCGCAGGATACGAAGGAGGCATTGTGGTGAGCAACGCCATTTTTCGCCTACCCAGGAAAGCCGATTACACCTTCCTCCCCTGGTGCACCTACGCAGATCCGGAACTGGCCAGCATTGGGATGAACGAAAAGAGGGCCAGGCAGGCCGGGATCGAATACTCGGTATTCACGGAAGCCTTCAGAGACAACGACAGGAGCCTCGCAGAAGGTGAAGGGGTGGGTAAGATCAAGATGCTCCTGGACAAGGATGAAAAACCGATCGGGGTTCAGATCATCGGGCCGCAGGCCGGTGAGTTGCTGAGCGAGTGGGTCGCTGTTCTGAACGGAAAGGTCAAGCTGTCCACCCTGGCCTCCGCTGTTCATCCATACCCGACCCTCGGGGAGATCAACAAGCGGGTGGCAGGCGCCTATTTTTCTCCGAAGATCTTCTCGGACACCATCAGGAAGGGCCTGAAGTTCTTTTTTCATCTGAAAGGAAGGGCCTGCGAAGTAAAAGGATAAGTGAACCTTGAGAAGAACCTGAATATATGGAATGGCAAATTTCACCACGGGTGAGAGACACTCTGAATAAGGCCGGAGACGTGGCAGGGATCAGCAGAGAGGAAGCCCATTTCCTCCTGGGCCTTGATCTTGGCTCTAAAGAGACATACGCCCTCATGCAAACCGCCAACCGGCTTTCCAGGGAACAGTTCAATGGAAAAGGGGAGAACCATTTTCATATCGGACTGAACGTGGCGCCTTGCCCCTTCAATTGCACCTTCTGCTCACTGACGGCAACTGCCGGGATTTTCAAGGAAACGGTGGATTTCTCCGAGGATGAAATTCTTGGATGGGCAAAGAGGGGAAAAGCCCAATCCGCAGATGCCCTCAACCTCATGACCACCGGCACCTTCTCCTTTGACAAACTGCTGGAGATGGGAAAGCTGATCCGGAAAGAGGTCTCTGTTCCCCTGGTGGCCAACACCCGCGACATCACCCATAAAGAGGGGGAACTGCTCCTCGATGCAGGCTTTGTGGGGGCCTATCACGCGGTTCGGCTGGGTGAAGGAAAAGATACGCCCTTTAAAAGAGAAAAGCGCATCAGGACTCTGGAGGTCCTGAAAGATGTGGGATTGCTCTGGATGAACTGTGTTGAACCGGTCGGTCCCGAACACAGTCTGGATGAAATTGTGGATCTCATGTTCCTGGCAAAGGAACATAAGGCCGTCTACAGCGGCGTCATGCGACGCATCAATTTCCCTGGTTCACCCATGGAAAAGTACGGAATGATTACCGAAAGGGAGATGGCCAGGATGGTGGCCGTAAGTCGTCTCGTCATGGCGGATGTGCCTCGCGCCCACTGCACCCACGAGCCCCACACGGCCTCTTTGATAGCAGGGGCCAACCTCCTCTTCCCGGAGGTGGGATCCAATCCCCGCGATGGAACGGCCGACACAGGAAAGGGTCGGGGAAAGAGCCTCACCGCCTGCCGTGATATGTTGAGGGAGATGGGCTGGAACCCTGATATGCCGTCCAACTGCTTTGCCAACCATGAACAGCCCTGCCGGGAAGAGGCATCCGGCGTGTAGCGCGCAAGACAAGGAGGATGACATGATGTGTGTATCGACCCGATGCCATGGGATCTTGCTCGCAGCTGCACTTTTTTTACTGGTCACCCCCACCGGGTCAAGGGCGGGAGAGATCCGGGTGGGTACCTGGAAGACAGCGCAGACCATACAGCCCTTTTTCTACGAAAGGTTCTTTCCGGAAAAGGAAAAGGTTCGCGTTTTCTCCTTCACCAATCCCGCAGACCAGAAGGTGGCCCTTCTTGCAGGCAGCCTGGACATGTGCGGCACCACACTGGCCCACGCCATTCACTCCGCCTCATTGGGCCAACCCGTGGTGGTTGTGGCAGCCCTCTGCAACAAATGTTCGGCCCTGGTGGTCAAAAAAGGCGGCCCGGTGAAGGAGATGATAGACCTGAAGGGGAAGAAGATCGGTTACGTGCCGGGGACCATGCACGAGATACTCCTTCGGGAGGCCCTTACCCGTAACGGGCTTTTTCCTGACACGGATGTTCTCCTGACCCGCGTTGATTTCTTCGATATGGGAATGGCGCTTGCAACGGGAGGCATCGACGCCTTTCTTTCCGGAGAGCCCTTCCCCACCCTTGCTGTAATGCAGGGGTACGGAAAGATCCTCTCCTATCCCTACTACGGTGAATCGATCGGAACCCTCAACGCAGGGATGCTGGTCAACCAGGAAACGATCGAAAAACACCCTGAGCGGGTCCTGGAACTCGTGACTGCCCATGCCCGGGCCACCCGATATCTTCAGGCCCATCCAGATGTATGGCTCAAGCGGGCCTCCTCATTCGGCACCGATCTTCGCATCTTGGAGGCGGCCGCCCCCAACATGGAGCTTGCCTGGAAAATGGACAAGGACTTTATTCGGAAGGCACGCGCCCTGGGTGAACGGATGCAGACCCTTGGCGTCATTAAGCGGCAACCCGATTACGATGCGCTGTTCGATCTCTCTTTTGTGAGGAAGGTAGGTTCTCAATAAATCCGGGGCCCCTGCCCTTCAC
>CAZACO010000245.1:0-1672 GCA_964483185.1 uncultured Desulfobacteraceae bacterium | reverse complement strand
TGAGGAAGCCAAGAAAATGAGTGAGGACAGAGACAAAAGACACAGCCGAGGCGCAAGCCGTTTTTTGCCGTGGGTCATTCCCGGCCTGTTTCTTTTCCTATGGATTCTTGTAAGCCACAGCGGGCTTATCCCGACGTTCCTGCTGCCTCACCCCCTCGATATTGCCGAGATGGGCTATGCCTATATCTTTGACACGCCCGGTGAAGGGCCTTATGCCGGCCGTTTCCTTAGCGACGCAGTTGCGAGCCTCCTAAGGGTCGGATGCGGTTTCGCAGTGGCCGTGGCAGTGGGTCTTCCCCTGGGGATCCTGTCAGGCCGCCTGTTCACTATTAACAAGCTCATGGGCACAACGGTGAATGCCCTTCGGGCAGTGCCCGGCATTACCTGGCTCCCGCTGGCCATGGTCTGGTTTGGCATCGGCATGAGAACCACCGTGTTTCTGGTGGCAATGGCCGCATTTTTTCCCGTTTATCTGAATGCCGTAGCCGGGGCCAGGCAGGTCAACCCGCTCCTTCTCCAGGCCGGGGCCATGATGGGTGTGCGAAGACTCCGGGGCACCTTCGCCATCCTCCTTCCGGGTGCCATGCCGCACCTCATGACCGGCCTCCGTTTGGGGCTTGGCATTTCATGGGCCTATCTCGTCCTGGGAGAGCTCACAGGGGTTCCGAACGGTCTCGGCGCAGTCATCATGGACGCCCGCATGCTCGGACGTATCGACATGATTGTCGTTGGGATCATCATCATAGCGGTGATCGGCAGGTTGAGCGACCGGCTTCTTCAAGCAGGCATGAGGGTTTGTTTTAAGAGCGCCAGGAGGATGGTATGAGACCACATCTGAGAGCTGTCACCATCCCGGGTGAGAAGCACAAAGAGAAGATCCTTGACATCGAACATCTTTGTAAGGGCTTTCATTCCCATAGCGGTTTTCTGCCTGTCCTGGAAGAGATCTACTTCTGTGCGGATCGCGGAGAACTTATCTGTATCCTGGGGCGTAGCGGGTGCGGAAAATCCACCCTATTGAAACTTCTGGCCGGTTTTATACCTCCGAGTTCAGGGAAAATCCTGCTCGATGGAAAGCCGATTCAGAGGCCTGGTCCGGATCGCTGCGTCATCTTTCAGGAAGATGCCTTATTCCCCTGGCTGACCGTGCAGGAGAATATCGCCTTTGGATTGAGAGGTCGGGGAGGAGATAAGCATTCAAAAACAAAAGAGGTGGAACGATTCCTGGACCTGGTCGGGATGAGGGAATTCAGGGATTATCTTCCCCGGGATATCTCCGGCGGCATGAAACAGCGGGTGGCGCTGGCAAGGGTGCTTATCCTGAAACCGGAAGTTCTGCTCATGGATGAACCATTTGTCTCTCTGGACGCACAAAGTCGCGAAGAGATGCAGAACCTTCTTCTGTCTCTCTGGCAGGAACTGGGCCACACGATTCTGTTTGTCACCCACGATGTCAATGAGGCGGTGATCCTTGCTGACAAGATTCTTCTCATGAGCAAAAATCCGGGGCATATACGGGAAGAGATCCATGTGGCCCTGCCAAGGCCTCGATCCAGGGACAGCAGCGCTTCCCTGCATTTTAGCCGAAGACTCCATGAGGCACTTCGGGATTAGTAATTTTGATGGTCCCGTAAAAAGTATGTTTTCTCGCAAAGACGCCAAGAACGCCAAG
>CAZACO010000244.1:0-6487 GCA_964483185.1 uncultured Desulfobacteraceae bacterium | reverse complement strand
TGGTCTTGGTAAGGGTTCACTCAAAAATAAGTTATTTTTGAGTGATCCTTAAGTATCTATTTGGTCGAGGGTTGCCCTGCGTTCGGCCTGTCGATTGCTTCTGCCGCCTTAAGAAGACGCATGTATTCTTCTCTGACCACTTTCCGATAGAGATGGTAGAAGAAGAGGCTCATTATCTCCGTAAATTTACTGCCTTTTTCAGTCAATTCCTCTGAAGTCAATCGTTCCAGGCTGGATTGATAGAATTCCCTTTGAGAATCTTTCACATATTGCCGTATGAAGTCGGCAACGGTCCTTAGATCCTCGGGGTCATAACCGTCCTTCGGGCCAAAACCGATATCCTCCATATCCACCAGTAACTTGCCGATGATCACGTCGTCCTGTGAGTAAACCCGTTGCCCGGATCGCATTTCAAAAGAGATAACCCCCCACTCCTCCATCTTGGCGAGCCATTTTCGTCCCAGGCCCGTTGCCTCCCTGAAGGCCTCCTGACCTACAATCTCACTGATGAAGAGCCGATCCAGCGGCCTGAAATGCTCACTCAAGAATTGAAATGAAGATCTGTCGGAGCGGGATTGCCTTTCTTGTTGCTTGATGAGCTTCTTAATGACTGAAAGGGGAAAGAAATAGTTGTCCTGGAGTCTCTTGATGATACGGATCTGCTCGACATGGCTCTCACTATACGCTGCGGTATTCCTCCCTGTCTTTCGTGGCCTGCGAAGAACGCCTTCGCGGATGTAATAATGGATGGTTTCTTTGGGAACTCCGGTTCGTGCTGTCAGCTCGCTGATTCTCATGTTTTCACCACAAGGACGGGGCAAACGGAGGAGCAAATAGATCGTCTATTAAATGAACGATATTCAATTCAATATGCCATGTCAATAAATTTTAGCCTTCAACGAAGTGATTTTTCTTATTGACACTATTATCAATAATATTCTACATTTCCTTATCTGATGTGTCATCGTCATACCTATAGCATATAGAACCACTACATATTGAGTATATAGTATCGCTATACACAGTTCGTTTTTTGGGCAGGGGGCTTGTATCTTGGTTATTCATAACGTCTTTTAGACACTGTCAAAAAGTATGGATGAGATCATGCCAAGAGATGACACGATGCATAATAAACCCTGGCACCGGCACTATGATTATGACGTACCAACAACCCTTCGCTACCCCCGGATCCCTGCCCATGATTTTCTGCAGGTCGCCGCTAATGCCTACCCTGACAAGCCGGCACTGAATTTTTACGGTACCGAGACGACCTTCTGGGAGCTGCGCATGCAGATCCTCAGGATGGCAAATGCCTTAGGGACTGTGGGCGTTCAGAAGGGCGAGCGGGTAGGCGTGCATCTCCCCACATCTCCCCAGTATGTCATTGCGTATCATGCTTCTCTGTCCTTAGGGGCGGTTGTTGTAAACCTCAACCCGATGTACACGACCGAGGAGCTGAAACGGCTTGTTCAGGATACAGGGATCACCACACTGATTACCTTTGATATGGTACTTCCAAACATCCGGGCGTTGTGCAGGGAGGTGGAGATGCTCAGGGTGATCGTTACCAAAGTAACGGATTACATCAAAGGATTTAACAAAAGTACAGCAGAGGAGCTGGAACTGGAAGAGGGATGGCATCATTTCTCTCAGCTCCTGGAGGGCGGTTCTGATAAGAAGTTCCCCCGTATCGATATTTTTCCAGAAGACCCGGCCCTGATCCAGTTCACCGGCGGTACGACCGGTATCCCAAAGGGAGCGGTCTTGACCCATGCCAACCTGGTAGCCGCGACCCTTCAAGCCTCTCTCTGGGGGGGGAGTACCACCCGGCTCACGCCTCCGGAGCGGCGTTCGGTCCTCTCGGTGCTCCCGTACTTTCATGTCTACGGGACGATCGTGGCCATGCACTGGGCCATCTTCAATTGCGCAACCCAGCTGCTGGTTCCCAGGTTCGAAATCGATGAGCTGATGGGGCTTCTGGCAGGTTTCAATGAAATCACCTTCTTCCCTGCTGTCCCCACCCTCATCAACGCCATCGTCAATCACCCCAAGGCAGAGGAGTTGGACCTGCCCAGGCGACTCGGTCTGCTCAATTCAGGTGCTGCACCTATGCCCGTAGAACTCATTGAGCAGGTAAAAGAAATGGGGATCTCCTACAGTGAGGGCTGGGGTATGAGCGAAACCACGTCTCTGGGAATCAGCAACCCTGTCCTGGGCCTCAGAAAAATCGGGAGTATCGGATTCCCATGGCCGGATACGGACGTACGCCTTGTGGACGTGGAAACGGGTAAAGAAGAGGTTCCCCGGGGAGAACCGGGAGAGATCGTCATCAAGAGTCCACTGGTGATGCAGGGGTACTGGGGCAACCCGGAGGCCACAGCAGAGCAGATGAAAGACGGATGGCTCTATACCGGCGATATCGCCGTATGGGATAAGGACGACTATTTATTTATTGTGGACCGGAAAAAGGATATGATTATTGCCGGGGGGTACAATGTCTATCCGCGGGAAATCGATGAGGTGCTCTACCAGCATCCAAAGATCAAGGATGCATGCGCCATCGGCGTCCCCGACCCATACCGGGGTGAAACCGTTAAGGCCTTCGTGGTTCCACGTGAAGGAGAGACCCTCACTGAAGAAGAGATATTTATCTTTTGCAAAGAAAAATTGGCCCCTTACAAACGGCCAAAGATCGTGGAATTTCGAAAAGATCTCCCCAAATCGGCAGTGGGCAAAATCCTTCGAAAGAAGCTGAGAGAAGAGGAGGTGGCCAAGAAAAATTGAAGATTGACATTTGAAGGTTGAAAAATTATGGATGAAGTTTTGCCGTATTTCGGGGAGCAACACAAAGAAGAAAAGCCATCACAGTTAACGTGCAGCTTTCCGAATCAATTTATAAACCATAGAAGGAGTGAAGAACTATGAAGACGGAATACAAGACCATAAAGGTAGCGATTGATGATGGCGTAGCCGTATTTACCATCAACAACCCGCCAGTCAACCAGATGTCTCCTGAGCTGAACCAGGACTTTGCCGAGGCCATGACAGAGGCCTACGGGGATCAGGCCATAAAGGCTATCGTCCTGACAGGCACCGGGAAAAACTTCATTGCAGGGGCAGATATTACCAAGTTCCAGGATGTGGACCCGGCAGATAGAGATGAAGTGGTCAAGAGGGTCCTGGCCAGCGCTCAGTTTATTAGCGGCATCGAAACGGGACCAAAACCCGTGGTGGCCGCCATAAACGGCAACTGTCTGGGCGGAGGTCTTGAGACCGCCATGGCCTGCCATTACCGGGTGGCTGCCAAGGGGATCAACCTGGGACAGCCTGAGGTGCAGATCGGTCTGATCCCGGGCGCCGGAGGGACCCAGCGGCTTCCCAGGCTCATCGGGCTTCCCAATGCCGTGGAAATGATCACCATCGGAAAGCCGATCAAGTCTGAAAAGGCCTATTCAAGAGGGCTTGTAGATGAGGTGGTGGATACGGCAAAACTGCTGGATACGGCTGTCAAAGCGGCCAGACGCTTTATCTCAGGAGAGCTCAAGCTCAAGATGCGAATGACCCGCAACCGGAACGACCGGCTTCCCAGCTCTGCGGAGAGAAAGGCCTTTATCGATATCTCCAAGATGATGGCAACCCAGAAGGCCAAGGGATATATCGCACCCTTCAAGGCGTTAGAGGCATTGGAAAAGGGTCTCAGCTATGATATCGAAGCGGATATCGAAAGAGAAGTTGAGCTCTTTACCGATTGTCTGGTTTCGGATGTAGCCAAAAACCTCATCGGCATATTCCTCAACACCCGGGCAGCGGGGAAACTTCCCCGGATCAAGGGGATTGAACCCGCAACGATCAAAAAGGTCGCCATGTTAGGGGGCGGGGTCATGGGTTCCGGCATCGTCAACCTCCTGCTCAAGGGTCGCTTTGATGCGGTGCTCTGGGATATCAATGACGCGGCGATCGATAAAGGCGTGACAGCTGTGCGCAAGACCTTTGCCTATCCCATAAAGAAGAAAAAAATGAAGCCGGCCGATCTGGAGAACATGATCAACAATCAGCTCACAACCACGACGAACATTGCGGATCTGAAAGATGTGGATCTGGTTATCGAGGCGGTGCTGGAAGACATGGATGTCAAACAAGACGTCTGGAAGAAACTCGAAGGCATATGCAGGCCCGATGTGATCTTTGCAACGAACACGTCAGCCCTTCCCATCACCGAGATGGCCTCGATCCTTGCCGACCCCGGCCGGATGATCGGGCTCCACTTCTTCAACCCGGCCGACAGGATGCAGCTGTTGGAGATCATCTGCGCAGAGAAGACCTCTGACCAGACCTTAGCTACCAGCGTCGCATTTGCCAGGGCCATCAAAAAGATCCCCATCGTGGTCAATGACGGCCCCGGATTTTATGTTTCCAGGCAGTTGGGCGGTCTTTTTGGCGGGGCGGTATTCCTCTCGGCCGACGGCGTGAGCGGGGCGGTCATCGAAGAAGCCATGGTTGATTTCGGGATGCCGATGGGCCCCGCGACCCTGTCCGACCTGACGGGAATCGACATCAACTATCACGTGGCAAAAACCTTTGAACGGCGATTAGGAGAGCGATACAAGATACACCCTCTGACCGAAGTGGTTTACAAAACCGGGTGCTACGGTCGCAAGACCGGTGCCGGGTATTTTGACTATAGTGGTGAAAAACCGGTACCCAATCCCAAGGTGGCAGATGCTGTCAAGGGATATCTGGAGGCCAACGGTGTCGTCCCAAAAAATATGACCTGGAAAGAGATTGTGGACGTCATGCTGGCCCTGGGTATCAACGAGGCAGCGCTCATGATGGAGGAGGGGATCTGTGATCGGCCCCGGGACATGGACCTGGCCATGATCTATGGAACGGGATTCCCACCCTATCGGGGCGGTATCCTCCGGTATGCCGATAAATGGGGGCTCAAGAACGTCTATGACAAACTCCTTGAACTTGAAAAGCAGTATGGTCTGCGGTTCAAACCCGCAGAAATGGTCCGGGAAATGGCCGGGTCCGGAAAAACCTTTTACCAGGATTAGCCGGTTTATTTTTTTCAGGATGAACATGATGAACAGGACGAAAATCTGAAAGCCTTTGGGTACCCAGACGTTGAGATGCTGCAATCCAATCCCGCAAGGCGGGACCAAAATCCAAAATCGAATAGGGAGGTTTGAAAATGAAAGAAGTCGTAATCGCAGGTTATCTGAGAACGGCCCAGTCAAGATCACGTCCAAACGACCCGACCAGAGACTGGTTCTGTAAAATGAGGGGTGATGAGCTTCTGGCAAAATTGCTCCCTGAGCTGATTCAAAGGACGGGCATTGATGCAAAAGAGATCGATGATTTTTTGGTGGGATGCGCAACGGCGGTGGGTGAGCAGTGGGCATACGGCGGACGATTCCCCATATTCCTGGCCAATCTCCCGGAGACCATCCCGGCCAAGTTCGTGGACCAGCAGTGTGGTTCGGCCATGGCCTGCATCCAGATCGGATTCATGGAAATCGCACAGGATTTTGCCGATATCGTCCTGGTCGGCGGCTATGAGCACATGACCCGGATACCGATGGGTGGCTACACGGTTGACCGGGGACTGGTCGCCCCGAACTTAGGCCTTTTTACAAACCCCGACTACTTCCACTGGGACATCATGAAGGCCATGAATATGGGCCTGACCGCGGAAAAGCTCTTCGCCCAGACAGACTTTACCAAAGAGGATATGGACCGCTGGGGCGCGCTTTCTCACCAGAAGGCGGCCAAGGCCCAGGCCGAAGGGTTCTTTGACGGCGAAATCCTGCCGATCGAGGCCCCGCAGGATGATGGAACCGTGATAACCGTTGACAGGGACCAGGCCGTTCGGCAGGATGCTACCCTTGAAGGCATGGCCGGCCTCAGACCCGCGTTCAAGAAGGATGGCATGATCACAGCGGGCAACTCATCCCCCCTCAATGCGGCGGCCACCTCCATGCTGCTCATGTCAAAGGAGACCGCGCAAAAAAAGGGGATTAAACCCCTGGCCACGATCCGTTCCATCGGCTTTGCCGGTGTCGACCCCACCATCATGGGGGCGGGCCCGGTCCCGGCCAGCAGGAGGGCGCTGGAAAAGGCCGGACTCAAGGCATCCGATATCGACTTCTGGGAGATCAACGAGGCCTTCTGCATTGTGGCCCTCAACTGCATCAAGGAACTGGGCCTCGATCCGGACAAGGTCAATGTCATGGGGGGCGGCACGGCCATCGGCCATCCCTTGGGCGCCACCGGCGCACGATTGACAGGGACCTTGGCCCGCGTCCTGGATGTCAAGGGAGGACGCTACGGATGCGCCAACGCCTGCGTCGGCGGCGGGCAGGGGGTGGCCACCATTATCGAAAGAGAAGCGTACGGCTGGTAGTTTTAGGATTGATGATCCTTGTCAAACTTGAGAATGAACCGCTGAACGCTTACGGAGGCAGAACCATATGGGCATCAACTA
>CAZACO010000243.1:0-6495 GCA_964483185.1 uncultured Desulfobacteraceae bacterium | reverse complement strand
ACTTTAATCGGTCTGCCTAAGAGACAGGATCTGATATTTCCAGGTAGAGGCGAACTGAACATACAGACGGACAGGGGGGGAAACCATCTGAGTGGGCGACATGGCATTTCCCGCAAAAGGAACGTTTCGAAATGCCGACAAAAGAAGTAACACGATCAAAAATGATAAAAAACGAGGCGATCCAAAATAACATTTATCGGGAAACTCTCAGCATCGATCCTTTCAGACCGGATCAAGAGTCCTGAACTTAGAAGTCTTTGAAATCCTCATCATCCATGGGAATAATGTCCTCAGGCCTGGCATCTGCCTTCTTCTTAGCCGGGGGTGCAAAGGCCTTCAGCTCCCCTTTTCCTTTTTTCTTTGCAGCCTTCTTTGTGACCTCTTTTAGGGGCCGGGCGTGTTTAACTGATAAACTCCCTTCGACCATGTCTACGAGTTCGTCGACAAATGCCTGCATCTGTTCGGCCTGGGCGCTCATCTCTTCAGATGCGCTGGCAGATTCCTCGGCATTGGCAGCCACCTGCTGAACCACCCTGTCCATCTCTGTTACGGCCTTGTTTATTTCCTCGATCCCCTGGGCCTGTTCATTTGAGGCCGCTGAGATCTCACCCACCAGGTTGCCTACCTTCTGAGCGATCTCCATGTTCTCTTTGAAGGCCTCCTTCGTGGTCTGTGTAAGCTTATTGCCGTTCTTGACAGCCTTTATGGTATTCTCGATCAGGTCCGCCGTGTTTTTGGCTGCACCTGCCGCCCTCAGGGCAAGGTTTCGGACCTCGTCCGCCACAACAGCAAACCCCGCGCCTGCCTCGCCCGCACGGGCCGCCTCTACGGCTGCATTTAAGGCCAGGAGATTGGTCTGGAAGGCGATTTCATCGATGGTCTTGATGATCTTGCCGGTCTCTTCGCTGGACTTTGTGATCTCTTCGATAGAGCTTAACATGTCGCCCATGTGCCGGTTCACCTTTTCCACGATCTGCCCGGCTTCTCCCATCATGACCTTGGCCTCATTAGCGTTATCCGCGTTCTTCTTTGTCATGGAAGACATCTCTTCAAGGGAAGAAGAGGTCTCCTCGATGGAGGCCGCCTGCTCGGCCGAACCCTCTGCCATGGACTGGCCGCCGATGGATACCTGCTGAGAGGCAGAGGCCACTTGGTCTGAACCGTCACTCAGACCTTCGATGATCCGTCTGATGGGGCCGGTGATGCTCCGGGTAAGGAAGACGGCGATCAATGCCCCTAACACAACAGCCGAGATCAGGCCGACGATCATGATCCACAATGAACTGTTCAGCAGGGCCATGGCATCTTTTGCGACCTTGTTGGTTGCTTCCATACCGGCATTTGCCATGCTCCTGCAGGCATCAATCACACCCCCGCCCGCATTTTCACGCTTGTTGCCAATATCCTGTAGGTTCTTCCAGTTGCTCAGAAATTCTACCATGGCACCCTTGAAGGCGTTGCCCGCGGCCTCAACCTGATCGATCCGCTTGAGATCCACATCAAGCCGCGTTATTTTTCTCAGCTCTCCGGACTTCTCCCCGATCTTGGGAAAATTTTTGAGGGACTCTTCCATGATTGTGAGGCGCTGAAGGGCCTGGGACTTGAAAACATCGATCCAGGTGGCGTTCCCCAAATCAATAATGTCATTGACCAAGGTGATCTTCGTGTTTCGCTCATCCATATCGGTGACCAGTTTCTTCTGCTGGCCTGCCAGGAACATCTCACACTGCTCCACATATTGACCGGCCGCAGCATCCATGAAACTCCGATAATCGGCGAGCTTGACGTAATTTTCCAGATAATGTGCTATGGTTGAGAGATAGTTGTCAGCCGCTCCTTCACTCTCGTCAAGCCGCTTGATATCTTCAGTGTCGCGGGTAATCCTGCGCAGGTTCGCGGTAATCTTAACCAGTTCCTTGAACTTCTGACCGGCCTCCTGCATGAGTTTAGGGCTCTGGGTTGCCTGGGCCTTGAAGCTCATCACCCGGACCGCATTGGCCGCGTCAATGATATGGTTGGCCAGGGTGATCTTCTCCAGGCGTTCTTCAATGTTAGCACCCGGCTGGCTGAGCTCTGTCCGCATCTTTAGATTCTGTCCAGCGAGGTAATCGTTCCAGTTCTGCACGTACCTGGCCGCGCCGGCATCTGTCTCCTGACGGGCAGCAACCATGGCATCGTTCGTCTTGATATATGCTGCCATGTTCCGCACATACTTTTCGGCGGCCGCTTCTGTGCCCTCGATCCGCTTGATGTCCGCGGCGTCGCTGGTGATCGCCCGGAGTTCTCCCGTATACTCCGTCAACCCGGCCAGAAGGTCAATGGCCTGCTGCATAAGCCCCATGTCGTTTGTGGCCTGGGCCTTGAAGTTAATCACGCGCACCTCGGTGCCAAGGTTGAGAATGTCCGCGACGATCTCGACACTCTTCTGCTGCTTGGCCAGATCGTCTTTGAAAGCGGTGTTCTGACCGGCCAGGAACTGATTGCAACTGACCATGTATTTTTCAGCCGACGTGTCAAGGACATCTCTGTTGTCCTGCATCTTGCCAACGGTCACAGCCGTCTGCTTGACAAGATCCTTATACTCATCTATGGCCTTTATCGCGACCTCCATATGCCCTTTCAGCGCTTTGAGGTGCTTTGACCTCTTCTCGAGTTGCCGCCCTTCTTCAAGGGCCTTGTCAACGGCCTGAAGCTCCTTCTGTGCCTCATCATAGAACTGCGGGTCCTCTGTTAAGCCATAACCGCGCATGGCATACATCAGACGGTTGGCAGCCGCCCGCAGCTCAGCGGCCATGTCCACTTCAGGGACATACTCTTTGAAAAGCTTGGTGGTTTCGGTCTCCACCGTTCCCATCTGGACAACCCCCACCCCGCCAAGGATTGCCGCGATCACAATCAGGACGCCGAACCCCAATGCGATCTTCGTACCTAATTTCATGTTTTTCAACAGTACTCCTCCTAAAAAATGGGGGATTGTTCTGATATACCTGCCAGTCTGAAAGCACGGGCCCAACATGCCGGCTTCTTCGTCTCCTCGATTTCTTCCCCTTTGATGTTCAGAACCTCCGAGACCGAATCCACTACGATACCAATCATGACCGTACTGGTCTGAACCTGAATCTCCACTACACGGTTCAGATTTTCGTTGGGCGCTGAATCCGTAAACGGCTTTTGAAAGCGTATATCAATATGCCTGTTAAAATAGGGAATTGGCGATTTGGCTAAAGTCTTAGACAACTCAGAGACCTTTGCAAAACGCCCCCTTTTGCCCAATCTCTGCGTTAGGCTCAGATTTTAATCCTCGAAATATTTAATCCCGCTGAAAGCGGGACGCCTTCCTTGATCTTGACCAAAATTGAGCATTTTGCAAAGGTCTCAACTCAGTGAAAATGCAAACTTTGTACCACAGGAGGAAAAGACGGAAGATTCCTTACTTATTATTTAATTGCAATGGGTTAGCAGCCGGTGTTTTAGTAGATATCCATCAGCAAGGTAGGCAATTTCGTCAAGAAGATGACGCGGTAGATGCTTACACATTCAATGTGATCGTTCACCTCTCACCATCTATAATTGATCAACGACTCAGTGGGTTGGACCAGATATCCGGTATACAATGGATGATTCGGTAATGGGTTTACGAATCGACACCCCCTTTCCCTGCCTTTTAGTCAGGATAAGTTCTTAAATTTATTGATAATATTTTTGTAAATATTTTTTTGCATGTAAATGATGATTACATTTTCTATGAATTTAAGCTATCTTTCCAACCTTGAATGGGAGAAAACAAGGGACTTCTACGGTAGCAGAAACCCGATGCCGTCGACCATCGACCCTGATCAACGGCTGTCAACGGGAGGTATAAGAAATGGTCAATGCAGGACAGAGCAAGATGCTCCTCGACGCCATCGCGAACAACAAGTATATCGGGATGACTATTTTTAACAAGGAGGGGATTATTGTATTTCGAAACAAAGGGTCAGAGGAGGTCTCTGGTATTAAGAACGAAGAGGTTCTGGGAAAACACTTCTCCATACTCCGCTTTGGCGGGGACCTATATGATGTTTTATCGACAGGCAAACCGAGATTGGGAACGCCTTACCCCACAAAAACCGGAGGCCAGGCGATCCTCCACCGTATCCCCTTATATGACTCCAACGAGATTATCGGCGCCATGACCATCATAACCTTTAAAGACACCTCTGAAATTGAGAAAATCCTTAGAAGATATCATTTGATCGAGGACAAGCTGCAATATTATGAAAAGGAACTGCAAAAATTCAGTCTGGCAAAGTATTCTTTTAAAAATATAATCGGCAATGCGGAAAGCATCGTAAATCAAAAAAGACTCGCTAGAAAATACGCAAAGACCAATTCACCTGTTTTCATTACCGGGGATACGGGAACAGGCAAGGAATTATTTGCACACGCCATTCACTTGTACAGTCCCAGGAAAAGGGGTCCCTTCATCAAGGTAAATTGTAGCGCCATTCCGGGTGAACTGTTGGAAAGCGAGCTATTCGGCTATGAATCCGGTGCATTTACGGGAGCCAGCAAAAAGGGTAAAATCGGCAAATTCGAACTGGCAGACAACGGAACGATTTTTTTGGATGAAATCGGTTCCATGAGTTTGGAAATGCAGGCCAAGATATTACGGGTATTGGAGGAAAAAGAACTGGAGAGGCTGGGAGGAACCACGAGTAAAAAAATCGATTTCAGAGTGATCTCAGCCACCAATCAAAACCTTGAAAGCCTTATAAAAAAAGACCAATTCCGATTGGACTTGTATTATAGACTGGTGGTTGTGAGTATTCACCTCCCGCCACTGATAAAAAGAAAGCGCGACATACCCCGACTGTGCGACCATTTTATTCGTTCAATAAACGAGGTAGTAGGTACAACGGTCAAAGGCATAGACAGAAACTCTATGGAAGTCTTGATAGGATGGAAATGGCCGGGGAATTTAAGGGAATTGAGGAATGTCATTGAGCGCGCCGCTAACGTTTGTGAAGATGGCGTTATCAAGGTTGCTGATCTTCCGGACTACCTTACTTTACACGTATCCCACGGCACGACCTTAAATGGTCAAACAGCGCGTAACACCTCCTTAAAACAATTCAGGAACCGAGTTGAAAAACAGATGCTCGAATCGACTCTTGAACATGCAAACTGGAATAAATCGAAAACAGCTAGACTTTTGGGGATATCCCGCCCCTTACTATATGCGATGATAAAGAAACATGAACTGAAAAATCCTGATAAAAACAGAGAGAAGCGACATCTATGATGTTTGATTCTCTTCCTCTATTTACGCCACAATTGAAATGTGCAAATTGGATAGACACTTTGTGACAAGATGAAGGCAACATGTTTGTCGCTTGAAACAGATCGACGGTCCCAGGGGATATGCGGCCAAGACCCCCTGGGAGAGTCGAGCGTTGTTTCATTCCTCCATCTTCACACCGGCCCATCCTTCGATGAGCTGGGCAATGGCTGTGTGTCCCTTTGGGCCGTAACCCTGGCTCATGGCAAAACTGAAAATCTGGTGGATCGTATGGGCCGTAAACATGGGCACCCCAAGCTCCCGGGCCAGTCGAGTCAAAATATCCAGGTCTTTGTTAAAGAGTTCAATACGAAAGCCATCGTCGAATTTTCTGGGGAGGACGAATCTTGGAAATTTCCATTCCGTGGCATAGCTCCGGCCCGTACTGACCTGGAGCACATCCACCACTTTCTTGGGTTCAAGCCCGGCCTTGGTGGCGAGGGCAACGGCCTCAGAAGTTGCCACCATTGAACATCCCGACAGGAAGTTGTTCACCGCCTTCATGATATGGCCCGACCCTACCGGGCCCATATGGAAAATATTCTTTCCCATAACTTCCAAAAGAGGCCTGCATTGTTCAAACAATTCCGTATCTCCGCCGACAATGATACTCAGGGTTCCCTTTTCCGCTCCTACAACACCGCCGCTCACCGGGGCATCAAGCATCCGTATGCCCCTTTTCTCCAGTTCTTTTGCTATTTTTAGCGTACTCATCGGATACGCCGTTGTCATCTCGATAAGCACATCGCCTTCACCTGCACCGGCCATGACCCCTTCGGGTCCGAGAACCACCTGTTCCACTATATCCGAGTTAGGAACAATGGTGATGACGGGATTGCATTTTTCACCAACTTCCTTGGGCGAAGAGGCCACATCCGCTCCGTTTGCCTTGGCCTCGTTACAGGCATCCGGGTCAACGTCATATCCCACTACCCTATACCCCGCGTCAAGAAGCTGTTTTGACATGGGTATCCCCATCATGCCCAGACCTATAAATCCGATAGACTCAAACATTTCAAAAATACCTCCTCTATAGACGATTAGTAGCCAATGCAATCCTATCCGGTAAAATCTTCCATCCCCTTTTCTTTCATCTCCGCCTTTAAATCACCGATTCGGGGGTATGCCCTTCCCGAATTTGCGAGGGCTGCAACAATGACAATTTCATCGGATCT
>CAZACO010000242.1:0-6519 GCA_964483185.1 uncultured Desulfobacteraceae bacterium | reverse complement strand
GTCGAGGCAATGGAGACTGTAGTCAGGAGAGGCATTCCAGACTGGATTGAAGTTGATAAGGAGAAGTTTAAGGGAACGTTGAAAGCCCTTCCCAATCGAGAAGATCTCACGATGCCCATTCAGGAACAGCTCATTATAGAATTGTACTCAAAATAAGGTATGGGAATCTGGTTGTTGATGATGCTCTGTTTAAAATTTCCATCAAAAATCGTCAATAAAGACATGGGGAGGCCTTCTTGGTAGATCTAAAAAGTAAAAACTGGCGTGAGTTGATTAAGCCGAAACGAATTGAAATCGATCAGGAGAGCTATACAAGTTCCTACGGGAAATTTGTGTGCGAACCGCTCGAAAGGGGGTTCGGAATCACCATCGGGAATTCGTTGAGGCGTGTTCTGCTGTCGTCCCTTCAGGGCGCGGCAATTGTATCCGTCAAGTTTGATGAGGTGCTTCATGAGTTTTCGACCATCCCGGGAGTCCTGGAGGATGTAACGGATATCATATTGAACCTGAAGGCGATACGGCTCAAGATGGTTGATGTGGAGGAGGCCGTCATCCGCCTAAGCCGAGACGGAGAGGGAACGGTTACGGCTGGCGATATTGAGACGGACGGTTTAGTGGAGATCCTTAACCCTGATCAGCACATTGCTACCCTTAACAAGGAAGGCAAAGTGAATATGGAGATGGTGGCCAGGACAGGAAAGGGTTACGTGCCGGCTGAAAAAAACAAGAAGCCGGACATGCCGATCGGGGTAATCCCGATGGACGCGGCATTTTCCTCTATTCAAAAAGTCAACTATATTGTGACAAACGCCAGGGTGGCACAGATTACCGATTATGACAAACTGACCCTGGAGGTCTGGACAGATGGCAGCGTGCTTCCTGAAGATGCTGTCGCGTATGCCGCCAAGATCCTCAAAGAACAGATGAACCCGTTCATCAATTTCGAGGAAGAACCGGAGCCGGTGGAAGAGGATGAGGATGAGGAGAAAGAAAAACTGAACGAAAACCTCTTCCGTCCTGTTTCAGACCTTGAATTGTCTGTACGCTCCGCCAACTGCCTGCAAAACGCCAAGATTACGCTGATCGGCGAATTGGTTCAAAAAACAGACTCCGAGATGCTCAAGACCAAGAACTTCGGAAGAAAGTCTCTCAATGAGATCAAGGCCATTCTCGAAGAGATGGGGCTTTCTTTAGGCATGAAGTTGCATAAATTCCCTGCCCCTGCGATCCCGGACGACGACGAAGAAGATGAATCAGGAGCCGAAAAGGAGAAAGAAGAAAAGATCGAAGAAGAAAAAGAGGAATCAGACGGAAGCGGAGACAGCGACGAAGGCGCAGAGGAAAAGGGAAAAAAAGAGAAAAAAGAGGCAAAGAAAAAAGAAAAAGACGTGGAAGAAAAGGGCGATAAAAAGGGAAAGGGAAAAGATAAATGAGGCACAGGAAGGCAGGGAAACAGTTAGGACGTAATACAAGTCATCGCAGGGCGATGCTACGCAATATGGTGACTTCCCTGTTCGCGCATGAACAGATTGAAACAACCGATGCGAAGGCCAAGGTGATACGTCCTCTGGCCGAAAAAATGATTACCCTTGCCAAACGGGGAGATCTTCATGCCAGACGCCAGGCCCTTGCGTATATGCAGGACAAGTCGGTCATTCATAAGTTGTTTGATCACGCCAAGGATCGATATCTTGACCGGCAGGGGGGGTACCTCAGGATTGTAAAGAAGGGCGTACGAAAAGGGGATGGAGCGCCTGTTTCTGTTGTTCAACTTCTTTCCCCGAATGAAGACGGGAAATCGCGGAAGAAGAAGGCCAAGTAGCAACAAGGCCTTCTTTTTGGGTTGTGCCTGTATGTTTTATGTCGTAATATCTGGAACGGGTTCAGGGTTCACCGAAAATGCCTAATATCCCATGTCCAATCGAAACCTTAAGCATATCAATTAAATCATGATTGCATGTAGGAGCAACAAAAAAGACCCTCTTGCCTGATCGAAGGCAAGGGGGTTTTTTTTGAGGAGTGTAACGTGGCGAAATTTGCTCACAAAGACCTGTTGGGTATGGGGCCGTTGTCCGTTGAAGATATAGCGCTTATCTTGGATACGGCCGAGTCCTTGAAAGCGATTTCCACAAGGGACATCAAGAAGGTTCCCACGCTGAGGGGCAAAAGTGTCGTTAATTTCTTCTATGAACCCAGTACACGGACGCGTACGTCATTTGAGGTGGCGGCAAAACAGCTCAGCGCTGACACGTTCAGTTTATCCGCCTCCACAAGCAGTATGGTGAAAGGGGAGACGCTTGTGGATACGGCTCGAAATCTCCAGGCCATGCGGCCCGATCTGATTGTTCTGAGACACCCCTCAACCGGGGCGCCCCATATGTTGGCCAGGGAGGTGGAGGCCGGGATCATCAATGCCGGGGATGGAATAAATGAACACCCCACACAAGCCTTGCTTGACCTGTATACGATAAGGGAAAAAATGGGAAGGCTCGAAGGCTTAAAGGTGGCGATTATCGGAGACATTTCCCACAGCCGTGTGGCAAGGTCAAACATCATAGGATTGACAAAAATGGGGGCCGAGGTGACCGTGTCCGGACCTCCGACAATGATTCCCATCGGCATCGAAGCATTAGGGGTTCGGGTGGTCCCTGATCCGGGCAAAGCGGTTAAGAAGAAAGATGTACTGATGTTGCTGCGAATCCAGTTGGAAAGACAGAGCGAGGTCCTGTTCCCTAGTATCAGGGAGTATGCCTCTTTTTTCGGGCTGAGCAGGGAGATGTTGCGGGGTGCAAATGAAGGGGCCATTGTGATGCATCCAGGTCCTCTGAACAGGGGCGTGGAAATAACATCAGAGGTGGCGGATGGTCCCTATTCTGTCATTCTTGACCAGGTGGCGAACGGCGTTGCCGTTCGTATGGCTGTGCTGTATCTTTTGATCGGAGGAGCGAAGGGTGATAACGTGGATCAAGGGCGGTAATCTCATCGATCCCGTCAGACAGACAGTGGAACAGGTCGATCTGCTTATTCAAAAGGGGAAGATTTCAAAGATGCTTCCCCCAGGCGTGTTTAAGGAAAGCAGCCCTCGAATCAGGATTATTGAGGCGTCCGATAAGATGGTCGTCCCCGGGTTGATAGATATGCATGTGCATTTGAGAGAGCCCGGACACGAGTATAAAGAGACGGTTGCCTCAGGGGCAAGATCTGCGGCGGCAGGGGGTTTCACCGCCATCGCCTGTATGCCCAATACAGAGCCTCCGAATGACTGCCGGGCCGTTACGGAATTCATTCTGGAGCAGGCGGAAAGGGCGGGATCGGTCAAAGTCTATCCGATTGCCGCCATATCAAAAGGGCAGGCGGGGAAGACACTTACCAATTTCGGCGAACTTAAAGAGGCGGGCGCAGTAGGTCTTTCGGACGATGGATTTCCGGTTGCCAATAGCGAACTGATGAGAAGGGCCCTTGAATATGCCTCTTTTTATGGTCTATGTGTCATCTCTCACTGTGAAGACAGGAGCCTGTCAGGGGATGGGGTCATGCACGAGGGTGTCGTATCGACTCAGATCGGTTTGGCCGGCATCCCCGCAGCCAGCGAAGATATCATGGTTTACAGGGAGATCGCCCTGGCCAGGTTGACCGGGTGTCCTGTCCATATTGCCCATGTGAGCACAGCAGGATCCGTTGAATTGATCAGAAGGGCAAAGGAGAATGGCATCCGGGTTACAGCCGAGACCGCCCCCCATTATTTCACCCTGGATCATCACAGGGTCGTCGGATACGATACCCTTGCCAAGGTGAACCCTCCACTCAGGACGGAAGAAGATGTTGAGGCGATCAAGACAGGCCTGAGAGAAGGCGTTATTGACGCAATTGCCACGGACCACGCACCTCACAGCCCCTTGGAGAAGGATATGGAATTTGATAAGGCCGCCTTTGGAATGATAGGTCTGCAAACGGCCCTTCCCCTTACGCTCCAATTAGTCCGGGACGGGGTGCTGGGTCTGGCAGAGGCAGTTGGAAAGCTTTCCTGGGCGGGGGCAACTATTCTAGGGGTCACGGGTGGCCGTCTGGTTGAAGAGGGAAATGCCGATTTGGCGGTCATCGATCCGGAATATGAGTATCTTTTTGAGGTGGACCAGATCCTTTCCAAGAGCAGGAACTCTCCATTTATAGGAAAGGTATTGAAAGGCATTACCGAGTTGACCATGGTCGGAGGAAAGGTTGTCTGGGAGAAGAGATAAGATATTGGTGGTTGATGATCAGGAAAGCATGCGGGAGTTTTTGGAAATCATGCTGACCAAAGAAGGTTATCAGGTTGTTACCGCAAAACATGGCGAAAAAGCCTGCGAAATTCTAGACAACGAGGCCTTTGACCTGGTTATTTCCGATATCCGCATGAAAGACATTAACGGGATAGGGGTCCTGAAAAAGGTCAAGGATGTGAACCCTGACGCTATGGTCATCTTGATTTCGGCCTTTGCCACGGCCGAGACCGCCGTGGAGGCGATGAAAGAGGGGGCCTACGATTATATCCCAAAACCTTTTAAAGTGAATGATTTAAAGCGGGTTGTCAGAGATGCCCTGAAATCGAGGGCCATGCCCAAAGGAGAGGATGAGAGTTTAAAAAGCCGTTTCCATTTTGATTTCTTAATTGGGGAAAGCCCTCAAATGAGGAGGGTGTACGATCTGATACAGAGGGTTTCACTAACAAAGACGAATGTCCTCATATCGGGTGAAAGCGGGACAGGAAAAGAATTGGTCGCCAAGGCGATACACAACCTGAGCGAAAGACGGGATAAGCCGATTGTTGTCATAAATTGTGCCGGGATTCCTGAAAACCTGATAGAGAGCGAACTGTTTGGTCACAAGAAAGGGGCCTTCACCGGGGCGGTCGCAGATAAAGAAGGTCTCTTTGATATGGCGGATGGTGGCACGGTCTTTCTCGATGAGGTGGGCGAGCTTTCTCCTCTGATCCAGGTCAAGCTCTTGAGAGTGATTCAGGAGCGCACGTTTACCGCGGTTGGCGGCATTAATGTGAAGAGGGTCGATGTCCGGTTTATTTCCGCGACCAATAAAGACCTTGAAAAGGAGGTCATTAATAATAATTTCAGAGAAGATCTCTATTTCCGGCTGAATGTTATCCCCATCGCCATACCTCCCCTGAGGGAGAGGGAAGGGGACCTCCCGTTATTGGCTCAGCATTTTCTTGAGAAATTTTCCTTAGAGATGGGGAAGGACATCAAGAAAATTTCCACATATGCCATGGATATCCTCAAAAAATACTCATTCCCGGGCAATGTCAGGGAATTGGAGAATATCGTTGAGCGAAGTGTCGCCTTGGAGACTTCCAATATTGTCCTTCCGGAGAGCCTTACCCTTTCCACTCTAAGAGGGGATGTTGAGGAAAAGAGGAACCGGAGGACCGACTTGGGGCCGGAAGGGATTCAGTTAGATGAAGTGATGGCGGAAGTCGAAAGGGAGTATCTGATCCAGGCCCTGGAAGTTGCCTACGGATCAAAGCAGCGGGCCGCGGAGCTATTGGGCATTAACCTGCGTTCCTTGAGATACAGATTGGAAAAAGCGGGGATGCCTGCAAAGGATAGTCCATAGCATCCTCACGCAAGGCCGCCCCAGTACCATCTTCCGGAGCTACGGGGTAAACTAAGCGCACGAAGAGAATTCTGACGACTTTCTTTGTCGGATGAGATTGTCTCAGCATCTGTCTGGCCGACGTGAGAGCCTCCTTGGTCCATATCTGTCAAAATTTGTCATCCATTTTACAAATAATGTCATGGCCCACGGAAAACCGGATTCGGAAAGCGACGAATTGCCTGCAATCGGGTAGGATAAAGGCGGATAACCTGTTGATATAAAATAACTTATTTATATGATGGAAAGTCTAATCATTTTGTGGCACAATAATTGCTCAACATTAGATACTGAACAGTTGTCAATAACTTATAACCCATACCCGGATACCGAATACCCAATAACCGGAAACAAATAACGGGTCTCGGTGAGTGACAGGAAAATGCCCCAAGGGCTTCACCCTAATCGAATTGATGATTGTTATTGCCATCATCGGGATCCTTGCCGCCATCGCCGTGCCCCAGTTTAATGCTTACAGGTTAAGGGGATACAACACAGGGGGTCAGTCTGATGCTAAGAATGCCTCTATTGCCCAGGAGGCGTATTATGATGATAACAAAACATATACCAGTGATCTTGCCAATCTGACTTCTTATGGCTTCAGGCAGACGCAAGCCGTTACGCTCAGTGTGAGCGGAGATGACAATGCCTACACGATTACCGCTTATCACGGCAGCGGTGACACGACATACACTATTATAGGACCCGGAGGCAGTGTGACGAGCAACTAGCGATTTTATCACGCTCTAACTAGCGAATAACAGATAACTATTAACGAATGCCTAATAACCAATAACAAATAACGAATAACCAAGAAAAGAAAGGAGGTGTGGATTCTCCGAGCAAAATGTGAGTTGGTTTTTAGCGTTTCAG
>CAZACO010000241.1:0-6572 GCA_964483185.1 uncultured Desulfobacteraceae bacterium | reverse complement strand
CATTACATTACCGGGCCCTTGATCAGGATTTCCATCCCCTCAAAATTGAGAATCTCACATTTGGTTATCCGGCCGCTGGCGACCTGTACCGCAAACTCATAGAGCCGCCGGGCCGCATCCGGTATGGTTTCGGTCTCCTCTATCACCGAAGAGACGTCCAAATCGATATGCTCGCGCATCGACTGGTTGGTTTTGGCGTTTCCGCATATCTTTATGGTCGGCATCATCGGGTTGCCGTTGGGGGCACCCCGGCCGGTGGTGAAGATGTGGACGATCGCACCACCGGCGGCCGAACCGGTCAAATTCTCAAATCCGTGGCCCGGGAAGTTCATGATATACCGGCCGGGCTTATCGGGCGGGAGCTCGGCATAATCGAGCACCCCTTCGATCGGCACGTCGGCCCCTTTGGCATTGGCACCCAGGGCCTTTTCAACCAGGGTTGTCAGCCCCCCGGCCACGTTCCCTTCGGTCATTTGCGATCCACGCACATCCGCCCCCACGTTGTAGCCTCGCAGGTACAGATCACGCACATAGTCGACGAGTTGCTCGCCATCCCCTTCATGGATGCATAATTTTTTCAGGGCATACTCGCCGCCCATGATGTCGCATATCTCTCCCTGGATGAATTTACCCCCGTTTTGGGTCATCAGGCGGCAAAGTTCGCCGGTCACCAGATTTGAAGACAGGCCGGAAGTGGTATCCGATGATCCGCATTTGGTTCCGAAAACGAGTTTGTCCAATCCCGCCTCCTCGCGGAAGATCGCACTGACATCGGCCACCATATCCACCAGGATGTGGGCGGCCTTGGCCATGGTGTTGATCATCCCCCCCACTTCATGAACCACGAGCATATCAACCGGCTTGCCGCTGGCCTTGATCCCTTCATATACCCGTTCGGCCTTGGCCATTTCACAACCCAGCCCAACGATCAGCGCGGCGCCGACGTTCGGATTTTTCCCCAAATTAATGAGGGTGCGCACCACCTGTTCCGTATCGGCCGGTGGGTGCAGACAGCCCTGGTCGTGACGGACCGCTTTTGTGCCCCGAATCATGTGCTCGAGTTGGGAACATAGATTGTTGACACAGCCCACCGATGGAATGATCGCCACATAGTTTCGTGCGCCGACCTTGCCATCGGGTCGGGGGTAGCCGTAGAATTTCATTTTTCTTCCTCCTTAAACCGGGTTAAAACTAATTGCCCATCCACGAACAATGGGATGCGCCATCATGTGTCCAGAACCCTATCGGTTTGAATCCGCCAGAGGCGGACAAGGGTTATATTCCCCGCCTATTGGGGCTCAATGCTTTTGATGATATCCCGCTGCTTGCGGCGGGGTAGTTCATTTTGCACCGGTCGCTCAAGCTTACTTTTTGTAGTTATTATTTATGTCTACAATAGTCAAAAATCAAGTTAAAACTCACAGAGGGAGAAACATATTTCACTGTATCCACGTATCCAGAAATGCCTCCTCATCCCCAACGATCCACACTCACGATGCAGTCGGGTGGCACTCTTCCCTTTCAGAAATCCGATTGCATTCACAACGCTATTCTTGGGCGGGATACGGTTGCATGCGTGGATATGGTACGGCATTGCGTGCCCTCTAACAATCTCAAAACCCCGTTGCCTACACAGTTTTAGGATAATCTCCCCACCTCTTTGACCGACTTTTCCGTACCATACCTTTCTTCGACATTTAGGCGCCCGAACGATATGATATTTGCACTCCCATTTCGCGTGTGATAGGCTTTGCCGATCTCACATTCTGTTCTTCTCTCCGAAGTAGCCCTTAGGGCTCGCGCAAAAATAAGAGCAGAGCCGGTGGTTTAATGAGATCAATTATCCGGTCTTGTGCTCAGGTGAAAGCCGAAGAAGAGGGAAAAGGCCTCAATGGTCAACCCTCCGTGCAGTTCTGTTTTCCCCCGCCCTACGGAGGACTCTTGCGAAAAGGGAACCAAGTTGATGGAATTCGTTATCCGTTTTGAAGATGACAAGGCTTTAGATCCGGGCGTGGTGGGGCACAAATTTGCGTCCCTGGCACGGGCGAAGCGTTCAGGGTTTAATGTACCTTTGGCGGTCGCTATCCGTGTTGAAGCCAACGGTTTTTACTGCGGGAACAAGGCCTGGCCCAAGGGCCTTTTTAATGAAGTCCAGGAGATGGCAAATGAGCTCGTTCTTCCGGAAGGCGTATCTGTGCGTTCGTCATCGACGCAAGAGGACCTTGGCGAGCAGAGCTTTGCCGGTCAATACACTACCTATCTTGATGTGCGTAATGAAGCGGATTTAAAGGACAGGATCGAAAAATGCTGGGAGAGTGCGGAATCTGACCTCGTCCGGGATTATCGCGATGAACACGTGGGTCGGAATGAGGCGCCGCTCATGTCCGTTATGATTCAAAGAATGGTGCATGCCAAGGCTGCCGGGGTCGCTTTCAGCCGGAACCCCATGTACCCGCTGAGGGAAGAGGTGGTCGTCGAAGGCGTCCAGGGCTTGGGCGAAAAGCTGGTCAGCGGCCACGTCACGCCGTATCGTGTCTTTGTCCGGGGCAGCAGGATAGTGAAAGACAAAACCACCTCCGGAATGGACACAGCCGGCCATGTGGTCCTCGAGAATATAAAATGGCAGGAAATCGCAGAACTGGCCCGAAAGGCCGAGGCGCATGCGGGAGGTAAGCCCCAGGACATCGAATGGGCTATTGATGACAAAGACATGGTATGGCTTCTTCAGTCTCGCCCTATTACCACCATAAGAGAGGCAGATCTTAAGGGTCCACGCGGAACCTGGACACGAAAGATTGCCGAGGATCTTTGGGCTGATCGGCTCACGCCTTTACTGGCCGATGCCATAACCAGAAACGCACCCCGGTTCGATCTCTCAAACAACTTGAAATTCCTGAAGGTTCCTGTTGTTAAACCTACCCTGTCCGTCATCAACGGATTCCTTTATGTCAACTGTGAAAGTCTGAAACAACTTCTCGCCCTGGTCCCGGCCAAGTTCCGCATCAGAGAACTTCCATCCCTGTTTCCGCCGGGGTTCGAAATCGAATCCGTGCCGCCACCCTCTGTCTCAAAGCTGCTTTTATTTACTGTTCGGGCAGTATGCCTTGGTGTGACGCAGCCACAGGGGAACCCTCTATTTTGTCAATATTTCTCTCGCCTGAGCCTGAGAAAGCTCCAAGAGAATCTCAACAGGATTGGGAGATTACCCGATTCCACGGCCGCACAGGCCCTAAGAAAAACCGGCGAGTCTCTTGAATGCCTCGCCCTTCTTCAAGAAAAAAACCAGTGGCCTTACCTTTATGCCACGGTTTTTACATGGGCGTTGAGATGGGTGGTGATGGACGTGGGTGGACTGGAGTACTCAGATTTCCTTCACCTTCTGGGTACGAACACCGACAATATTACCACCGAGATCGAACTTGAAATGAGGAAATTGACGGCAATGGCCAGAAACGATGAGACGGTTCTTGACAGGTTTTTGAACCAGAACCCTGAACAACTTGTTGGTTCTCTCCCCCGTCCACTGCAGGCGAGGCTTGACATGTTCATCTCGAAATACGGGTGTCGAGCCCGCCACAGGACGCTTCACCTGAAACGATGGGGAGAGGTGCCGGAAGAAATTCTTGGCATGATGGCTGCCCTTCTTCGGAATTCGCCGAATGGCCGTGCATCAACAGCTATCAATGGAAGGGATCACGCAGGCCTGATACAGAACAGACTTTCGTGGCGCCTCCGCCTCGTACTCCGACCCCTCTTGAAGTCTACCTGTAATTTCTTGAACCTTCGTGAGGATTTGAGGTTTTTTCTTGACAAGATCCTTTACCTTGTCAGGCAATCAGTGATGACGCTTGGCAAACATAGCGGACTTGGTGAAGACGTCCTGTTTCTGACTCAAACCGAGCTGGAACGGATCGTTGGCCGCAGGATCGCTTTTGAAGATGCGAAGCTGTTGGCCCGCAGCAGGCGGGATGCATTCCTGGCGCAATCCGAGGTTTACACATTTTATATTGACGGAAGGCCGATCGATGAGCTGCCGTCAGATGCAAGGATCTTCAGAGGGATTGGAACCAGTCCCGGCAGGGCAACGGGACGGGCACGGATCGTGGCCGATCCAACAAAACTCGATATTCACAAAGGAGATATTCTGGTTGCAAAAAACACCGATCCTGGCTGGACACCCGTCTTAAGAATAGTCGGCGGGATCGTTGTTGAAGAGGGGGGGATACTGAACCACTGTTCTATCGTGGCTCGGGAACTGGGGATCCCCGCCGTGGTCGGCGTCCGGCAGGCTACAAAAAAAATACCGGAAAACACCTTCATAACAATCGATGGCGGCCTGGGTAGCATTCAATTCTCGAGAGAAAAGTGATTGTCAGACCGTCATCGTGATCTGGGAGAGTTCGAATGAAGACACACCTGTTTTGGGTGGCGCTGGTGCTTGGGGTGATCGCGATGGTGGGCGACTTTGTGGTTCCATCGATTCTGGCTCGGAACTACCCCGGGTACAGCCACTTGAGAGACACGATCAGTACGCTGGGTACAACTGAAAGCCCTGTGAAGAACCACACCAAAGTGTGGCTGATCGTGCTCGGCGTAAGCTTCCTCATCTTCGCCGTTGGCCAGGCAGGTCAGTTCCACGTGTTCACATGGCGCCACTGGCTCTATCTCGTAGGGATCGTTGCGTTCGGGATCGGCGCCGGCATCGTGGCGGGTCTCTTCCCCGAAGACCCCGCTGGAATGGGGGAGACTCCCTCAGGCAAGGTCCACGGAATCGGGTCTGGACTTGGCTCGATTCTGCTGTTGCTGGCGCCTCTGTGGGCCCGAGGAATAGCGGAGTTCGCGGAGGTCAGGGTGTGGAATACCCTGGGGTTCGCTATAGGCCTCGTGGCCTTCGTTCTCTTCCTGATCTCCGGTAAAAGGAGCGAGCACTTGCTCGGGTTGACCGGGCTATGGCAGAGGCTCTATCTTGCTTCGGTATACGGTATCCTGCTGGTAAACGCATTCGCGATGCGGGTGTTCTCATCCAGCGGTTATAAGGGCAAGTCGATCGCCGGTTCTTCAGTAGTCCAAGATTTCATCATGGACGTCGAACATATAAGCGATCAAGGCTGCCCTTGTCCACATGCCGTTTCGTTCCTGCCGCCAGTACATGGCCCTGGGGTCGGAGTCTACGGCCACATCAATCTCGTCTCTCCGCGGGAACGGATGCATGATAACAGCGGTCGATTTAACCTCAGACATGTCAGAGGGTCTAAGCTTAAACCTGGAAATATCAACCTGATCTGAGTCACCTGCTGCTTCATCGTGCTCATCCTGAATCCTGGTCATGTAAATCGCATCCGCTTTAGAAAGCACCTCTCCGAGGGCTTCGGTTTCAATATGATAGGGGAGTTTATGCTTTTCGAGGAAGCTGCACACATCTGCCTTCATTTGAAAGGCCCTGGGAGCAGCATAGATGATTTCAACATCTTCAAAATTCTTCAGCAAGTAGCTTAAGGACCTTACTGTTCTCCCCCTTCTAAGGTCCCCGCACATCAGGATGGTTTTCCCATCAAGACCCCCCTGATTTTCAAAAGATCTCTGTAACGTATATACATCAAGTATCGCCTGGGTAGGATGCTGATCGCTCCCTGAGCCCCCGTTTATAACCGGGACCGGACGATTGGTTTGCGTATTCAGCAACCAGGCGGCACGTTCGGCAATGTTCTCCCCCTTATGCCTCATAATGATCAGATCCGTATAGGATGAAAAGGTGCGTAAGCTGTCATCATAACTTTCACCCTTGACCTCTGACGAAAGCCTGACATCACGGATTTCCGATGTTTTCATGCCTAACATGTGACAGGCACTCTCAAAAGACAGGAAAGTCCTGGACGAAGGCTGGGTAAACCAGAGCATGGCCCGTTTGTGGCAGAGGACATTTTGCATGAAAACTGAACCGGGTTTGCTCTTTGATATGCGCCGGAGGTGGTTCGTTATCCTGTAGATATCGTCTATGATTTCGCGATTCAGCTGCTGCGATCTTATCATGTCAAAAAGCTGACCATTTTTCTCAAAACACTCTATCCTTTCTTCTGTTGGAAGTTTTTGAAATTCGGCGAATTTCTCGTCCAGGATGTTCATCTGATCCTCCTTTAAGATCTGGATGAATATGCTATCATTTCTTTATGAAGGGCTTAAAGAGGTCTATCGGTATTGGGAAAAGGGTAAATGTAAAACATTTGTCCCCTTTCAAGATGTCCTGTTGGTGTCTATCTCTTTCGTCACGGGCGCGCTTCACTACCCGCCATTATTTCATCAATGTCGCTACTGTCCAGGGTCTCTCTCTCCAGCAGGGCTTTGGCCATCCGTTCATGGATCTCCAGGTTGTCTCTGATAAGCTGGGTTGTCTTTTCATAAGCCCCCGTGACGATGTCCCTGACCTCCTCATCAATCTTTTGGGCTGTCAACTCGCTGTAATCCCTGTGCTGGCCGATCTCCCTCCCCAAAAATATCTGGGCCTCCTTTTTGCCAAAGGTCAAAGGACCCAGATTCTTACTCATACCGTAATTACAAACCATCTTTCTTGCCAG
>CAZACO010000240.1:0-6592 GCA_964483185.1 uncultured Desulfobacteraceae bacterium | reverse complement strand
AAAGGCTCGCTGTCTGATTGCATTTACTTATATACGTATATATGCTTTTTTATTTATATATGCAACTCAACTCTTGCCTGAATAAAAACGGAGGAGATTGCGACGTGTTTCGCAAAATCTAAACCACAGAGACCACAACAGGTCGTACATTTTTCATGGTGTTTGTATTGAAGTTCTTTTTAAAGAAAAGATGGGATTTACATATAAATTTTATGTTTAATATAAATGGGTAACCGCCTCCTAGATGCGGATACACAATTAGTCGCTGGTTTTCCTTTTGTCAACAAAATTTGTCAACAAATCTTCAACAAAAAATAGCAGGCGCACTTAATGCTTTTTTGGTGCTGCTATCCTGCTGCCTCCAGGTCAAAAAAATGCTGGCTTCATTTCCGGAATAAGTCTCTTTCGGCATTGACCTAAGAAATACTCATCCGTCATGCCTCCAACAAAATCACGCACAATCCCTGCCGGACCTGTTTGCTCCACATATTCGGGGGACATCCCATCTAAGAAGCCTTTGAAGATGTCTGAACTCCGACACTTCATCTCAAGATCCTCCAGGTACTTTTGAAAGAGCAATTCGAACATGAGTTTTACCTTGACTGATTGAGCTTTCACCCGGCTGTCTTTATAGATGTGTTCTTCATTAAATGTCTTCAGCTTTTTCAACGCCGATCCCACATCGTGGCTAAAGCTCAGATACGGCCTGTTTAGACTGTTCGCAACAAGGTCCTCTACCAGGGTGTAAACGATCGTTCCGTTGGTGTCTCCCAGGACATGCCGGCATTCCTCCGGGATATCCTGACGGGCGACTAAGCCGAGTCTGATGGCATCTTCGATATCCCGTCCGATATAGCTGATGGTGTCCGCCATCCTGACCACGCAGCCCTCTAATGTCATGGGCAGGAGGTCAATTGACGGGTTTTCCGCCTTTTTCCTCATTTCCTCAATCAGGGTATCAAAGCCCTTTTCCTTTTTCGGCTCGAGGGACTGAGAGTGAATCTCCCCATCATGACAGAGGATACCGTCCAGGACCTGCAATGTCAGATTCCACCCTTTTCCCTTCCTCTCGATCTTCTGCAGGAAGCGGACACCCTGTATGTTATGTAGAAATCGGCCGATATGATGGAATTCGCACAGACCGGATAGAAATCTCTCTCCATCATGGCCAAACGGTGTGTGCCCGATATCGTGTCCAAGGGCTATCGCCTCTATCAGGTCTTCATTAAGACGGAGAAGACGCCCCGCGGTCCTTGCGATTTTGGACACGAGCTGTACGTGCAAGACCCTGTGGGTAATGTGATCGTTTTTGATTAGATAAAAGACCTGGGTCTTGTCAATATAACGGGAATACGCCAACGAATGGAGTATCCGGTCAGAATCAACTGAAAAATTCTGTCTGTGCCCCCGGTCAATGTCAAGGTCATTCTCTTTCCTTACGGCTTCACGGCTGAGACAGGCCCATGGGGAAAACCTCTTTTCCTCATTTTCATCCAGTTCGTTCCTGATTTTATTCAGGCTTCTCGTATAAATCACTCGTCTGGATCCTCCTTGACCTTGGGTTTGACATAGACCTTTTTGAGTTCATTCCAGAGATTCCTTCCCCTCTCCGCAATTACATCATGCGCCTTGTCAGCAACCCGTCGGGATCGGGCTTCAAGGTCATCGTCCCCGGGAGGGGAGACCCCCTCCTTTTTGTACTTCCAGCGCAGGATAGACCGGGCGATGCCTGTCTCGGCGTCTTGGGCGAGCCGCCTGAGTCCTTTCCTGATATTTTCATCCATAGCAGACTCCTCTGTTATTGATGATTGACGATTCGCGATTCATAATTCTGTTAATCGTCCACGGTTTCAATTATTACATTTTTCTCTTGCAAATGTAAATCTCCGATGTTATATATATGGGCTTATGAATTTTAAGCCTCACGAACACCATCCGAGGCTTTGCGGCCTGGGTGCGTTCATCCGCCGATCCCGACCGGGCGCCTGCTGGTACTCACTCAGGGCCAAGTATTTTTAGGCTCTGGGTTCAAAGCGATGAACAGGGACAACACCCTGTTTTTGCCGCCAAATGAACCCGGCAACGCCGAGTTGAAAGCTGCAAGCGGGGATTTGGCCCCTGTTAATGGGTGCCACCCGCAGGATACCAGATCAGGCGGATTAGCTCAAGGGTGAATGAACCCAAAAACACAGGTTTGGACTTTTGCCAGGTGCTCTGCCGCCCCGTGGGTGCGAGAAGCTCCGAACCGAGGAAAAACCGGCATAGAGATCTGAATCGATCTCGCTACCAAGGAGGATTGAATGGCAATTATCAACATGAAGCAACTTTTAGAATCAGGCGTCCATTTCGGACATCAAACAAGACGCTGGAACCCCAAAATGAAACCCTACATATTCGGGGCGCGAAACGGAATCCACATCATTGACCTTCAAAAGACGGTAAGACTCATCAAGATCGCTTATGATTTCATTGTCAGGACGGTGTCTGAAGGATACCCCGTACTTTTTGTCGGGACAAAGAAACAGGGACACGAATCCGTTGTGGAAGAAAGCGAGCGTTGCGGCATGTTCTACGTGGTCAACCGGTGGCTTGGCGGCACCCTGACCAACTTCCAGACGATCAAAAAGAGTATCGCACGTCTCAAGGAACTCGAACGAATGAAAGAAGACGGTTCCATCAACCGTTATACAAAAAAAGAGATTCTGAAGATGAATAAGGAATTATTCAAATTAGAAAAAAACCTCGGGGGAATCAAGAACATGGATGAACTGCCAGGGGCAGTTTTCGTCGTGGATCCCAAAAGAGAAAAAATAGCCGTGAAGGAGGCCAAGAAACTCGGCATTCCTGTCGTCGCCATTGCCGACTCCAATTGCGATCCCGATGAAATAGACTTCATCATACCGGGAAATGACGATGCCATACGGGCCATAAGACTGATATGCTCCAAGATTGCAGATGCCTGCATCGAAGGTCACAATCTTGCAGAGCAGCGGTTAAGAGAAGAAGACGAGTTAAAGAAAGAACAGGAAGCCTCTGAAATTGAAGCAGCTAAAGCCCCTGAACCTGTTGAAGGAGAGGAAGGGGGTCCTGAAATTATTATCCTTCCAAAAACAGAGGCTTCTGAAACCGATCAACCATCAACGACCATAGATCAACCATCGAGTGGGGAGATATAAATTGACAATATCGACTTCAACAATCAAAGAGCTGAGAGAAAAAACCGGCGTCGGAATCATGGATTGCAAGACAGCCCTTACGGAATGCAACGGGGACATTGACAAGGCCATTGACTATCTGAGGAAGAAGGGTATCGCAACAGCCAAAAGGCGGGGGGGGCGCGCCACTTCCCAGGGCCAGGTGCAGTCCTATATCCACGCAGGGGGAAAAATCGGAGTCCTGGTCGAGGCGAATTGTGAAACAGACTTCACAGGCAAAACGGATGATTTCACGAACTTTGTAAGAGACATCGCCATCCAGGTCGCCGCCACAAGCCCGGTCGCCATTGATCGAGAAAGGGTGCCCGTGGATGTGCTGGAGAAAGAGAAAGAGATCTATGCATCCCAGGCCAAGGCATCGGGAAAACCTGAAAAGGTCATTGAAAAAATCGTGGAAGGAAAGCTCAATAAGTTCTTTTCCGAGGCATGCCTTTTAGAACAGCCTTTTGTGAAGAACCCTGACATTGCGATTCAGGACCTGCTAAACGATTTGATAGCCAAGACAGGTGAAAATATTGTTGTCAAACGATTTGTCAGATTTCAGTTAGGGGAATCAGACACCTGATATCTGCAATCTACGGCCCCCGGTAAACCCCCCTTCGTTTCACAGGGGAGAATCAATCCTGAATTCGCAATTCCGGTTTTTCCGGGCGAGGAGAAGCGGCATGAAGGATGAAATCCTTTCCGAACTGCGCCAGAAAATGAATAAGACTGCCGAGGCCCTTGAAAAGGAATTCAAGAGAATCAGGACAGGACGGGCATCGACAGCCCTTTTAGAGGGGATCAAGGTCGAATGTTATGAGACCCAAATGCCTCTTGAACAGGTCGCCTCCATAGCAGTCCCGGAAAGCCGTCTCATCACCATTCAACCGTGGGACCTGTCCATTATCGGCGATATTGAAAAAGGCATCCTGAAATCCGAATTGGGCCTGACCCCTGTAAATGACGGTAAAATCATCAGGATCTCGATTCCCCCATTGACAGAGGAAAGAAGGAAGGAGTTGGCAAGACTGGCAAGAAAGATGTCTGAGGATAACAAAATCTCGATCCGTAATCTCAGACGGGAAGCCAACGAGATGTTCAAGGAGCTGAAAATCGACAAAGAGATTTCAGAAGATGAGTTTTACAGGTCACAAGAAGAGGTGCAAAAGATAACAGACGAGTTCATTAAAATAATCGACGAAATCACCTCCCGGAAAGAAAAGGAGATCATAGAATTCTAATCCTCCACCCTTCTACCCTTTACAAATTGTCCTAAGCAGCATTCTTAAACGATATAGCAATGGCACCTATTGACTCCAGACAATTACCTGACCATGTAGCCATCATCATGGACGGCAATGGCAGGTGGGCAAAAAATAAAGGCCTTAACCGGATCCGAGGACACCGACAGGGAGCCGACGCCGTCAGAGAGATTGTGACCGTCAGCCGCGAAATCGGTATCCGCTGGCTGACTCTCTATGCCTTTTCCGAAGAAAACTGGAAAAGACCGGCCCATGAAGTCCAGGCGCTCATGAAACTCCTGAATCGATTTTTGAAAAGCGAGCTTGGGGAGATGCAGGAAAACGGGATTCGACTCAAGGCCATTGGGAGGACTGCAAAACTCCCGAAAAGCACCCGGCAAATCCTTCAGGATACCATTGAGAAGACCTCCTCGAACAGCCACATGACCCTGACATTGGCCCTCAGCTATGGAGGCAGGCAGGAGATCTTAGATGCCATCCTAAAGATCGTGGCTCAGGTACAAGAAAGCGACATCGCCATCCGTGAGATCACCGAGCAACTCATATCAGACGCCCTCTACACATCAGGGATGCCCGACCCTGATCTCTTAATTAGAACCAGCGGAGAATACCGTATCAGCAACTTCCTTTTATGGCAAATTTCATACAGCGAGCTTTATATTACCCCCACTCTGTGGCCCGATTTCGGGAAAAAAGAGTATTTGGAGGCGCTTCGAGATTACCAGACACGGGACCGCAGGTTCGGGGGCAGGAGCGCAGGGAGCAGGAAATAGCAGCAAGAAACCGGGAGGAGATGCAGGGCAAGAAATGGCCCTGGCCGACAACGATGCATCTGAAACGATGGCTCACTGCCATCATCGCCATTCCGATACTGATCTTTCTGGTAGGCCCCGGTCCCAGGTGGTTGTTTTATTCGGTGATTTGCGCCGCATCTCTGGTAGGACTCATGGAATACTATGCTGTGGCCGCGGCACGCCTCCCGCAGTTTGTCCGCTGGGTTAACTGTCTTTTGTCATTTTTTCTATTTGCCGCCATATACGTGCGACAGATCATGTTAGTGCCGGTCATCATCCTGCTGTGGGCACTCATCCCAATGACTTCATTCATGTTTGCACGTTCCCAAGGAAAATCGGCAGAAGATCTTGGCAACGCGGTCTTTGGCCCCATTTACGTGGCACTGCCACTTGCACTGCTCGTCCTCATCGACCTACGCCCAACGGGACAGATCTGGATATTTTTCCTCCTGACCGTCATCTTTGCAAGTGACACCGGCGCTTTTTATTTCGGGAAATTGTTTGGAAGGCACAAGCTTTATGAGGCAGTCAGCCCTCACAAAACCTGGGAGGGAGCCATTGGAGGACTGATCACCAGTATCATGGGTGCGTCTTTATTTCTCCGCCTGATCGGCCCCTGTCCTTTAGATCTGAATATGGCGATCCTTGTCATCCTGTTATCTACAGCAGGCCAGATCGGCGACCTGTGCGAATCGATGTTGAAGCGAAGGCATGGCGTAAAGGACTCAGGGCATATTCTCCCCGGACACGGGGGCATCCTTGACAGGATAGATGGTCTTCTTTTTGCCATCCCCGTCCTTTACGTCTATCTTTCTCTTGACTGGGTATAACGGCAATTGAGTATTAATGATTGGATATGGATAATCTCGCAAAAAGACAGGATGTTGAGTCATATCCTTAATGCTAACGATTTGTGATAATTCGCAATTTCTAAATTTCTACATCCGTGGAAAAAGAACTTTTTACATGGGTATCAATTTTCTTGGAGCGTACGTATGAAGAAAATCGCCCTATTGGGCGCTACCGGTTCCATCGGGGTCAGTGCCCTCAAAATAGCCAGATCCAATCCTGAAAAATATAAAATTGTAGCCCTTTCTGCCGGCAGGAACAAGGAGCTCCTTCTACGCCAGATAGAGGCCTTCAGGCCCGCAGCCGTCGCCGTCTTGGAAGAATCTCTTGCAAGCCAAGTAAAGCGCTGCCTGCCCGCAAGCAATGCGCCCGAGGTTTTCTTTGGCGTCGAGGGATTCGTACGCCTGGCAACCTTAAAAGGCGTGGACACCGTTGTTTCAGCCATGACCGGCGCAGCAGGCCTGATCCCCACTTATGAAGCCATTAAGGC
>CAZACO010000239.1:0-6602 GCA_964483185.1 uncultured Desulfobacteraceae bacterium | reverse complement strand
CCGTGGAAGAGGTCACCGCCTTTCTCTCCGTTTCCCCCGAGCAGCTTGTGAAGACCCTAATCTGTGTCGTTGACGACCAAGCGGTTGCCGTACTGATCAGAGGCGATCATGAACTCAACGAGGCCAAGCTCAGGAACCTGCTTGGCGCCCAGACCGTTGAACTGGCCTCGGAAGGGATGGTTGAAGAAACCACGGCCGCCCCCATCGGCTTTGCCGGTCCGGCCGGCCTGGATGTAACGATAGTGGCCGATAACGCCATCAAAGCAATGATAAATTTCGTCACCGGCGGTAACAGAAAGGACCTCCATCGGGTAAACGTCAATCTCAAACGGGATTTCCAGGTAGACCGGTTCGGCGACCTGCGGTTGATCTCCCCCCGTGACCGCTGCCCCAGGTGCGGTGAAGCCATCGAATTCGGACGGGGTATCGAGGTGGGGCATATCTTCAAACTAGGGACTAAATACAGCCGGGCACTAAATGCCGTCTTCCTGAACCGGGAGGGAAAAGAATCGCCGATTATCATGGGGTGCTACGGTATCGGTGTTGGAAGGACGGTGGCAGCGGCCATAGAGCAGAACCACGACAAAGACGGCATCATCTTCCCCATCCCTATTGCCCCGTTTGAAGTGACGGTCCTGCCGCTGCAGATGCACGACGCAAAGGTGGCGGAAACAGCGGAGAGGATCTATGCAGATCTGAGGGGCAATAAGATCGACACCCTCCTCGATGACAGAGATGAACGGGCCGGGGTCAAATTTAACGACGCCGACCTGCTCGGGATCCCGGTACGAGTGACCGTAGGCGCCAAGGGAGTCAAAAACGGTCAGGTGGAGGTTAAACTGCGCTCGGAAACCGAGAGCTTCTTCGTGCCCCTCGACACTGCGGTATCCTCTGTCAAAGAGAAGGTAAAAGCCCTCTATGATTCGCTTTAATGACATCACATCTCTGGTCCTCAGCTACCATCCAAAAGCAGATATCGAACTGATAGAAAAGGCCTATGTGTATTCGGCCAAGGTTCATCAGGGTCAGATCCGCCTTTCGGGAGAACCCTATCTTTCCCATCCCTTAGAGGCTGCCTACATACTTGCCCAGCTCAAAATGGACGTGATCTGCATTGCGGCCGGCCTGCTTCACGATGCCATCGAAGACACCGATGCCGGTATAGATGAGATAAGGGGACTCTTTGGCGAAGAAACCGCCAATATCGTAGACGGAGTCACAAAAATCAGCAAGATGCAGTTTGTGAGCAAAGAGGAGCGCCAAGCCGAGAATGTGCGGAAGATGATCCTTGCCATGTCCACAGATATCCGCGTCATCCTGGTGAAACTGGCCGATCGTCTCCACAACATGAGGACCCTTGGGTTCCAGACAGAGTCAAAACAGATCCGCATCGCCACCGAAACCCTGGATATCTACGCCCCGTTGGCAGGCAGGATGGGGATCAACTGGATCAAGTCGAGTCTGGAAGATCTGTGCCTCTTTTACCTGGAACCTGAGATCTATGCCAAGATCAAGGATGAAACCGCCCAGCGACGGGAGGAGATGGAAAAATTCATGAGCGAAGTCAAAGGGATCCTCTCCGTCAAGCTGCGCGATTCCAACATCCAGGCCACCATAAAGGCCAGGCAGAAGCATTTCTACAGCATCTACAAAAAGATGGTGGATCAGGACCTCAGTTTCAATCAGGTCTACGATATCGTGGCATTCCGGGTCATTGTTAATTCCATCAAGGAATGCTACGAGGTCCTGGGACATATCCATTCCATCTGGAAACCAGTTCCCGGGAGGTTCAAAGACTATATATCCGTTCCCAAGGCCAACATGTATCAGTCTCTCCATACCACGGTGGTCGGGCCCCTTGGTCAGCGGATGGAAATCCAGATCCGGACATGGGAGATGAACCGGGTGGCAGAGTCGGGGATCGCCGCCCACTGGAAGTACAAGGAGGGATCCATTGCCACCAAGACCGAACAAAAGCAGTTTACCTGGCTGCAGCAGCTCCTGGACTGGCAGAAAAACCTGAAGGATCCTCAGGAATTCCTGGAATCCGTCAAGATGGATCTCTTCCCTGACGAGGTGTATGTCTTTACGCCCAAGGGAGAGGTAAAGGCATTTCCTAAAGGGGCGACCATCATCGATTTTGCGTACAGTATCCACTCTGAGATAGGGGAGAAATGCATGGGGGCCAGGGTCAACGGTAAGATGGTGCCCCTCCGGTACCAGCTCAGAAACGGAAACATCATCGAAATCACGACCTCTGTAAAACAGCACCCGAACAAAGACTGGCTCAAGTTCGTAAATACGCCGAGGGCAAAGACCAAGATCAGGCAATGGATCAGGACAGAGGAAAGAGAGGAAAGCGTCACCTTTGGGAGGACCATTCTCGAAAAAGCCCTTCATCATGAGGGGTTGACCCAGACAAATGTCTTCAAGAGCGAACAAATTGCTGCCGTTGCCAGGGAGCTTTCCTTCCATTCGGTTGAGGATCTGATTGCCCAGATCGGTTTCGGCAAGATCTCGCCGAGGCATGTTGTGGGCCGGCTCAAACCCAAGCTGGACATCGGAGATGATAAATCGCAGAGTCTTGTCAGCAAGGTGGTCAGCCGGTTCAGACGGCCCAAGACCGGTCACGGGATCAAGGTAAACGGGGTGAGCGACATGCTCATCCATTTTGCTAAATGCTGCCGTCCCCTTCCGGGTGAACGGGTGGTCGGGTTCATCACCCGGGGACGGGGAATCACGATCCATCAGGACACCTGCAGGCATATCCAGAAGGCCGATCCCGACAGGCTGGTTCCGGTATCGTGGGACCCAACGGAAAGAGAGGCCTACCCTGCCAGCCTGAGGGTAACCAGCGTGGAAAGGAAGGGGATCCTGGCCGACATCAGCGCGATTATCAGCCAGAAGGATGCCAATATCATCCATGCCGAAATCAAGACCACGGTGGACAATAAAGGCATCGCATTTTTTACCCTTGAGGTGGAAGACTACAGACAGTTGCAGGACATTGTGAAGGCCATCAAAAAGGTGAGAAACGTGTTGATTGTGGAGAGGCTCTAAGCGGGGGCGTACCTGCTCTTTGACGGCTTCACCACCCGGCCGGACCGGATGCAGCTGGTACATGCCTTTATCTTGACGGCCTGGCCATTCATGACACACTTTACGCTTTGAAGATTGGGATACCAGCGCTTTTTGGTCTTGTTGTGGGCGTGACTGACATTATATCCTGTTACCGGCCTTTTGCCGCAGATTTCGCATACTTTTGACATTTGGGCATCTCCTCGGTGAGTTCAAAATTTTTAAAACTTGTTTTTATATCAAATGTCAGGATTAATTTCAAGCACTTTTTTCATCTGCCAGCACTGACCGGGAGACAAACCGTAAAATTTCTTCCAAAGGAGGTTCGCCCGTCTTGTCCATATCTCAAACAGGTCAAACCCGTGCCCACCTTTCGCCCTCCCTCAATCGTCTACCGGATACCTTGCGCCACATTCACCTCATCGGTATCTGCGGCACGGGAATGGCATCCTTAGCCGGGATGTTGAAAAGTCAGGGGCATCTGATAACCGGTTCCGATCAAAATATCTACCCGCCTATGAGCCTTTTTCTGGAATCCCTCAGCATCCCGGTTTTCGACGGTTATCGGTCTGAACACCTGCATCCTGAGCCGGACCTCGTCATTGTGGGAAACGTGGTCACCAAAGAGAACCCGGAGGCCGTCGAACTTTCGTCTCTACGGCTCCCCTACCTCTCCTTTCCCCAGGCCATCGGGCATTTCGCATTAAAGGACAAGCGATCGATTGTCATCAGCGGGACACACGGCAAGACCACCACCTCCGCGCTCATCGCATGGATCTTGGAAAAGGCCGGCATGGACCCCGGATTTATGATCGGGGGGATTCCCCGCAACTTTGAGAAAAATTTCAAGTCAGGGAAAGGGCCCTATTTTGTCATAGAAGGGGATGAATATGACACCGCCTTTTTCGATAAAGGCCCAAAATTTTTGCATTATAACCCATGGATCACCATCCTCACCAGCATCGAATTCGATCACGCTGACATTTACCGTGATCTGGACCATGTCATCGGGAGCTTCCGCAAGCTGATCAACCTGATTCCGGCCAACGGGCTTCTCATCGCAAACGGGGACGATAAGATCGTAAGGCGTGAAAGCAAGGAGGCAGGATGCCGGACAGAGACCTATGGGTTTTCCGAAAACAACCGGTGGCGGGCTGCAGACCTCACCTTTGAAGCGGCGTTCACCCAACTGACCATTCTCAAGAAAGGCGAGGAAATCCCCTTTTCAACTTCGCTCTATGGCCGCCATAATATTTCCAACCTCCTGGCAGCCGTGGTCTTAGGCCGCTTCCTGGAGATACCCTGGACAATCATCGAGGAAGCGGCCAGGACCTTCAGCGGGGTCAAGCGGAGGCAGGAGATCATCGGGGAACGGAACGGGATCCTGGTATTGGACGATTTTGCCCATCATCCCACCGCTGTCAGGGAGACCATCGCGGCGGTCAGAGACAAATACAGGGGCCGGCGTGTGATCGCTGTTTTTGAACCCAGATCCAATTCCAGCCGGCGAAAGATCTTCCAGGACCGCTATTCCCTCTCATTTGACGCCGCAGATCTGATCCTGATCCCCGAACCCCCTTTAATGGGCAGTATCCCTGTTGACGAACGATTTTCCTCACGACAACTGGTGTCTGATCTGAACGAGCGGGGGCTTAAGGCTGGCTATTTCGAGACCACAGACAAGCTCTTAGAGGCCCTGGTAAGAGCGGCCCGATCCCAAGACGTGGTCCTGATTATGTCCAACGGCGGCTTTGATTATCTGCATCAGAGGTTGCTGGACGCCTTGCAGCAACGGAGCAACGCATAATGGCACAACCTGACGCTCCTCCTGAAAAAAATCTTGTAATGAAATACACCCTCTCCCGTGTGGGCACGGGGATGGGCGTGGGATGGTTCGCATGTCTACCGGAACCGGAACCGGCATTCGAGGAGGCCTTGCTGTACAGCAGGGAACACCCGAACGACCTGTTCATGCACCAACATCTCCTGAATAGGGTTCGCGAACTTGAGCCGACCGAGCTGAAAGCGCTTATTCTGAAGGCCCGAAACAGCGACATGCACCTTCTCGCCCTGACCCATGAGGCGTGCATCTTGAATACCAAGTTCGACCATCTGAGAAAACATTTTTGCGGGGTGGATCTCGAAAAACTGGCCGGATATACGCCGCTGATCGTTATCCCTTCATCTTTTGAGAAGAACGCTGGTCAGAACTTCTACTGGCTCAAACAGTTTTCCGCAAACGCGAACCTGCTCCGGCCCCTCCCATCCCCGGATGAGGCGGAATTCCCCCTCCCTTTTGACCGGGATGCGATTGACCGATGGCAGCGGGGAGTAATCCCTGTCAGAGACATCTTCTCACCTTCAGAAAAAAATAATCCCCCAACTGCCAGACCGCCTCTCAAGGAAGTGACCAAACGTTTACGAAACAGACTGGAGCGCTTAGGCATCCTTACCGGCTGGGATATGAGGACGGAGGCCACGCTTAGCCCGTTCGCAGTTGAAAGGCCGTGGAACCTCCACATAAGGGTCGATGACGGCAGAAACCGATGGCATTTGTCCGGGACCCAGACCGGTTACGGCCGGGGGCTCAACATCTCTCGGGGCCGGATATCGTGTCTCATGGAGATTGTTGAGCGCTATTCCGCGTTTGCGAGCATCCAATCCGGCCGGGTCCTGGGATACAGGAATGACTATGCCATGGTCAGGGGATCATACGAGGATCTCGTGAGAAACGGGATCAAGGCCCTCCACCCGAATGACATGTGTCTGGAGGTCCCCTATCGGGAACAGGCGCTATCGTGGATCAGGGCCGAGCGCATAGAGGAAAAGAGTATCCGGCCCGTCTATGTCCCTGCACAGATGGTGTTTCTTTTCTCCAACCTGGACGAGGTCAGCCTGACGAGCGGCCTTTCCTCCAACGGGCTGGCAGCAGGCAGCACCATGGAAGAGGCCAGACTCTCAGCCCTTCTGGAGGTAATTGAAAGAGATGCGGAAAAGGTAGTCCCCTACACCAAGGCGCACAGCTTTCTCCTGAGATCCGATGACATGAAGGTGAGCGACATTATCGAGAGCTGCAGCCAGAAAGGGATACAAATCCAGTTCCTCGATATGACGCCGGAAATCGGGATACCCTGTTACAAGGCCTTTGTTCAGGGGCCCGGCGGCGTTATCCTTAAAGGGACCGGGGCACATCTTGACGGGAAGCGCGCCCTCCTGGCTGCCATGACTGAGATACCCTATCCCTACCCCTACTGGTTCGGGTCCATGCCTGCGCCGGAAGGGATTGGCGATGTACAATACGAGGATCTGCCGGACTACTCTTCCGGCATCCCTTCAAAAGACCTCGCCCTCCTTGAGAGACTGTTGACCCTAAACGGCTACACACCTGTTTATGTAGATCTGACAAGAGAGGATCTGGGGATTCCGGTCGTCAAGGCCATGGTCCCCGGCCTGGAGATCATGACCGTCCTGGATCGCTTTTCCCCCCTGGGCCTCCGCCAGTTCGGCCATTACCTGGCAAGGAG
>CAZACO010000238.1:0-6615 GCA_964483185.1 uncultured Desulfobacteraceae bacterium | reverse complement strand
TCTCCATTGCCTTGCAGGGCCCGCACCAGTCCGCGTAGAAATCCAGGATCACCGGCCTTTTGTCCCGGGCCGCCTCAGCTAACACGCCCTGACGATAGGGGATCCAGTGAACACCTTCCACGTGCCGGGGAGTGACAACAAAGAAGACAACAGCCCCGGCGATCAGGAGGACGCCCAGCCCCTTTTTGACCTTTGAAAAAACAGGGGAGCCGGAGCGTGACCGGTCAAGCCAGCCCAGGTGGAGTCCAGCGGCCACGGCGATGGTAGAGAAAAGGATGATCCGCGCGCCAGGATCAGGGATCAACGGTTGCAGCAGGTAGCCGGCCATGCCCACAAGGACCCACCCTAAAATCTTTCTGATCCATTCCATCCATCCCCCGGACATGGGGAGCTGCTCCAATGCACCTGAAAAAACGGCCAGCACGGCAAGCGGAAGTCCCATGCCGATGCTGAGGACAAAGAAATAGAGAAAGCCTAAGAATGGATCCCCCTTCTGCCCCACATAGGTCAATAGCCCTAAGATAAAGGGTCCCAGACAGGGCGCTGCGACAATACCCAGGGTCAGGCCCATGAAAAAGGTCCCGAAATATCCTCCGAAGTTCCTTGACGCCAAACGGGTCAGGCCAGCCGGCATCCGTATCTCCCAGAGCCCGAAAAAGCTCGTGGCCAGGCCGATGAGTATCCCGGCCACTGAAATAAGAACAATCGGGTTCTGCAGGGCCAAGCCCAACATGGCGCCGGAAAGGCTGGCTATGACGCCCAGTATGGAGTTGGTAAGGGCGAGTCCGCAGATATAGAGGAGCCCGTGGATGATGATCCCTCTCCCGATCTTCTGACCTCTCCCCCCGAAATAGGAGACCGTGATCGGGATCAGGGGATAGATGCATGGGGTCAGGTTGAGGGCAAGGCCGCCCAGAAAAATCCCGATCAGGGTGAGCCAGAGACCTGCACCGGTCCCACTTCCCGGCATCGGTTGATCGGGTGCACTATCCTGGGTCTCTGCCTTGATCGTGGGCCTGGTCTCGGGTTTTTCACGTGTACCGGGCGGGGCAACGGTCAGGGAGAGTTTGACCGGCACTGTTTCAGGCGGGAGGCAGGATGTGGCTGAACATGCCTGAAAAGAAAACTTTCCGGTAATCACCTGTGGCCCGGCCGGGGCATCTCTGCTGACGACAATTTGGGCGCTGACCTGGAATTCCCCGGAAAAGACCTCGATCGGGTCCTTTGCGTATGGGAATCGCTTTTCCTCCGGGGCCGGGAACCGTATCTCTTTCACCCCGAATAGAGGAGAATCGGGAAAGGAAAGCCTCGTGGGAATGAGCATGAGCCCATCCTGACCCGATCCGACGCCATGGATATACCACAGGCGCGCGACCCGGATCTGGAAGCGGACAGGGTAAGATCCACCGGCAGGATAGGAATCCCTGGACTGGAGCGCCTCCACCTGGACCGTTGCGGCCCAGGAGGGGAAGGACCCGGCAAGAAAGAGAACAAGCAGCATGAGAGAGACCCAGAGTCGCTTCATTTTCACGGGACGATGCATTGCTGTCAAAATTACCTCCGGGCTCTATTCAATCGTAAGTCCATGGTTCTAAAACCTAAGCTCTATTTGTCTGCGCCTTTTTTGCCCAGAACGCTCCATATTTCCCGGGTCTCGCCCCCTCTGAAAACGGTTAGATGAATCTTGTTCCCAGGAGCGAGACTCAGCAGTTTCCGCCTGAAGAGCAGAAAGTTCTCCAGGGGTTGCCCGTTCAACTCCGAAATAATATCTTCCGGTTGGATCCCGGCCCTTTCGGCAGGGCTCCCCTTATCGACCTCGAGAACGAGAATCCCCCCGTCGTCCGGATATCCCAGGTCATTCGCCTTCTTCCCTGTCAGGGGCATTGCTTTCACACCGAACCATCCCCTTTCTGTTTTGCCCAGGACCAGCATCGGCATCACGTCCTTTACCGTATTTATGGGGATGGCAAAGCCGATGGATTGGGCCTGAGAAACCACTGCCGTATTGATGCCGACCACTTCTCCGTAAAGATTGAGCAACGGCCCGCCGCTGCTCCCCGGGTTGATGGCCGAATCTGTCTGAATAAAGTCCACAAGCTCTTCATTCAGCACCGGTGAGACCCTTTCCTTTGCGCTCACGATCCCGAAGGTAACCGAGTGCCTGAGCCCAAGGGGATTCCCGATGGCGAGCACCATTTCGCCGACTCGCAAAGCGTCGGAGTTGCCTAACGGGAGCCCGGACAACAGGTGGTTCGGCTCAATCTTTATGAGTGCCGTGTCGGTAATCCGGTCCGCGCCGATAATCGTGGCCGGGTATTCCCTTTTGCCGGCAGACAGGACCACACGGATATCGGTGGCGTTGTGGATGACATGGGCATTTGTGAGGATATACCCCTGCTCGCTGATGATGAATCCAGAACCGAGGCTGAACCCCTTGTCCCTGTAAGGGATAGGGACCTTAAAGGGAATGATATCGAAGAGGTTGGAAATAATCGGGATCCTGAACGGCAGGATATCGTTTGGAGAAAGCCCGAACCTTGCCTCCTTTTGTTCCAGGCGGTTCGTATAGATGTTTACAACGCCTTGACTGCAGGCCTCCGAGATATCGGCAAAGGTGTTATTGTGAATCGGGATGTCATCACGCTTTTCCTTCTGGCCCCTTTCAATCCACAGCCGCCTCAAGTCAAGGTCCTGAAAAGTGAGCTCACGGAAACGTTTGTCAAAGACCGGGTCCTCATTGCTCACCAGGTTCTTGTCCATCTTTCCTGAATCAGGGGCGATCGTACAGCCATAAAGGAAAACAGCCAGAAGCATCAAGGCGATCATTCCAAAGAAATATGGAGCATGTTGTGTCTGTACGGGCATGTGTTTCATATGCAATTCTTTAAATGAATTCCGCTCAATGAAACGTCATTTCCACCACAGTTAGGCTTTCAGGTCAAGCAGAAATCGATACTTCTTGGAAAGAGAGAGGATTTATGATAATAGGCAGGACCTGTTTTATTGCAAATTCCAATTGAGGAGAACTGATGATTAAAAGCGACAACAGGCATCGATTGACCATTGAAGACAAAGAGGTCATCCTTTTAGGGACCGCCCATGTGTCCAAGGAAAGCGCTGATCTCGTGGCAGACGTGATAGAAGACGAAAGGCCTGATACGGTCAGCGTCGAACTCTGTGAATCCAGATACCAGGCAATGACCCAGGAAAATCGCTGGAAGGATACCGACCTTATCAAGGTCATCAGGGAAAAAAAGGCGTTTCTTCTCCTCTCCAACCTGATGTTGGCTGCTTTCCAGAAAAAGATCGGCAGGAAATTAGGGATTAAACCGGGCGCGGAAATGCTCCGTGCTGTCAAGGCTGCAGAGACCGTCGGTGCCAAGATACACCTCGCGGATAGGGATATCCGTACCACGCTTTCGAGGGCATGGCGGCTGATGGGCCTCTGGACAAAGATCAAACTGCTGGCCCAGTTGATTACGTCTTTTGGAGAGGTTGACAGCATCGAAAAAGAGGATATTGAAAAAATGAAGGAGAAAGATGTCCTCGAGACCCTGCTTGCGGAGATCGGCGATCTCCTCCCTGAATTGCGGCGGGTTCTGATTGATGAAAGGGATCAATCCCTGGCAGCCAAGATCCGGACGGCCCCCGGCAAACGGATCGTTGCCGTGGTGGGGGCCGGTCATGTGCCGGGGATCCAGAAGGAGTGGAATGAACCGGTAGACATCGAGGCACTGGAGGTCATTCCCCCCAAGGGAAGACTCTTCGGCTTTTTAAAATGGGGAATTCCGGCGGTCGTTATCGGGTTGATTATCTTAGGTTTCTTCATGGCAGGCGCTGAGGCGGGATCTCATATGATCAAATGGTGGGTCCTGGCCAACGGGATCTTTGCAGGTATCGGGGCGGCAATCGCATTGGCGCACCCCCTGACGATCCTGACTGCCATTGTAGCATCCCCCATCACATCCCTGAACCCGATGATTGCCGCGGGCTGGGTGGCCGGACTGGTAGAGATTTTTTTGCGCAAACCTAAGGTAAGGGACTTTGAACGGCTGCCCGAAGATATCGGCTCTCTAAAGGGGTTCTGGAGGAACAAGATCACCCGGATATTACTGATCGTGGTATTGACCAATATGGGGAGTTCGTTAGGGGCGTTCGTGGCCCTCCCTCTGATGGCCAAGGCGTTTTGATTGAATCCCATAGTATTCCCGGTACCATGCCAGAAAGGCCCGGATACCCTCTCTTAAAGGCGTCTGCGGGTTGAATCCCAGACATTCTTTTGACCTCCTTATGTCGGCCACTGTCTCGGGTACATCTCCGGGTTGCAGGGGCATCATCTTTTTTTCAGCCTCCTGTCCCAGTTCCTCCTCTATGATACGGATGAAATCCATCAACCCCACGGAATCGGAGTTGCCCAAATTGAAGAGATCATACGGCACAGGTCTTTCAATCGCCCGGATAGTGCCGTCAATGATGTCATCGATGTAGGTGAAATCCCGTCGCATGTTCCCGTAATTATAGACCGTTATGGGCCGTTTTTTCAAAATCGCATCCGTGAACAGGAAGAGGGCCATATCAGGACGGCCCCACGGCCCGTAAACCGTGAAATATCTCAGACCGGTGCAGGGAATCTCGAAAAGGTGGCTGTAGGCATGCGCCATGAGTTCATTGGCCTTTTTTGTGGCGGCGTAAAGGGAAATGGGATGATCTACCCTGTCTTCAACGCTGTAGGGGCTTTTTTTGTTTTTGCCGTAGACCGAGGAAGATGAGGCGTAAACAAGGTTTTCGACCCTGTATTCACGCGCCAGCTCAAGGATATTTAAGAAACCTTCCAGGTTAGTCTTCTGATAGGAAAAGGGGTCTTTTAAGGAGTATCTGACGCCGGCTTGGGCAGCCAGGTTGCAGATGGTTGTCACCTGGTGCTGCTTAAAGATCTTTTTCAGGGCTTCCATATCCTGCAGGTCTGCCTGGTAAAACCCGAAGTTGTCATAGGGTTTCAGGATATCTAATCTCGCCCGTTTCAGGTTCACGTCATAATAGGGGTTCAGGTTATCCACCCCCAAAACGGCAACCCCCGTTTCCAGAAGCCTTTTGGACAAATGAAACCCGATAAAGCCTGCCGACCCCGTCACGAGTATCGTTTGAAGCGTCCCCGTCACCTTCTTACCTCCCATGCACTGAGATCATATGAAACCCGAAACTCGAAACTGGATATTAGATGTTGGACGTTGGACGTTCGATGTTCATTCTTTTTCACGTCTCCCATCCGATGAGTTCCTTGTCAGGAGAATTCCTATCAGAAAGGGGAGAGAAAAGCCATTGATATTATTTGAAGCACTCGGGGAGACGCGCAAAAAAAGAGACCGTACCAGGAGTGGGTGCATCTAACTCCCCCGATACGATCTCTTCAAAGGGTTTATATCGAAACCAGGCCCCGGTAGTGTTCAGGCCTGGAATGGCTTGATTACATCATGCCGCCCATGCCGCCCATGCCGCCCATGCCGCCTCCGGGAGGCATCGCAGGCATGTCGGACTTTTCTTCCGGCTTCTCGGCAATCATCGCCTCGGTGGTCAGAAGCAGTGAGGCAACCGAGGACGCATTCTGCAATGCGAACCGGGTAACCTTGGTGGGATCAATGATACCGGCCTTCATCAGGTCTTCATATTCATTGGTCTCCGCATTGTAACCAAAGGCGCCCTTTTTGCTCTTGACCTTTTCGACCACGACAGAACCTTCGGCCCCGGCGTTGTTCACGATCTGTCGAATCGGTTCCTCCAAGGCCCTCATTACGAGGTTGACCCCGGTCTGCTCTTCACCTTCCAGTTTCAACTGGGAGATGGCCGGGATAGCGCGAAGCAGGGCCACACCGCCCCCGGGGACGATCCCTTCTTCAACGGCAGCCCTTGTGGCGTTCAGGGCATCCTCTACCCTGGCCTTTTTCTCTTTCATCTCGATCTCCGTGGCTGCGCCCACGTTGATCACGGCCACGCCGCCGATCAGTTTTGCCAACCTCTCCTGGAGCTTCTCGCGGTCATAGTCAGAAGTGGTCTCATCAATCTGCGCCCGGATCTGCTTGACCCTTCCTTCCAGGTCGCCCCGCTTGCCGCCGCCGTCAACGATCGTCGTGTTATCCTTGTCGATCCGGATCGTCTTGGCAGACCCAAGGTCATTGAGGGTAATGTTTTCCAGTTTCAGACCGAGGTCCTCTGAGATCACCCTTCCGCCGCTCAGGATGGCGATGTCTTCCAGCATGGCCTTTCTTCGATCGCCAAACCCGGGGGCCTTGACAGCCGCCACCTGGAGCGTTCCTCTCAACCGGTTGACCACCAGTGTGGCAAGGGCCTCTCCTTCCACATCTTCGGCAATAATCAGAAGCGGTTTCCCCATTTTGGCGATCTGCTCCAGGATCGGGATCATGTCTTTCATGGAACTGATCTTTTTCTCATTGAGCAGGATGTAGGGCTCGCTCAGATTGGTTTCCATCTTTTCCGCATCGGTCACAAAATAGGGAGAGAGGTATCCACGGTCGAACTGCATACCCTCAACCACCTCAAGGGTGGTGTCCATGCTCTTGGCTTCCTCTACGGTAATAACGCCTTCTTTACCGACCTTGT
>CAZACO010000237.1:0-6628 GCA_964483185.1 uncultured Desulfobacteraceae bacterium | reverse complement strand
TTGCCAATCGTTCACAGGTCGTTTCCAGGTGTATCTGACCGGTTCCCGACAGGATAACCGCGGCCGACGCCTGATCTCTCTCCAATTTGAGCGTGGGATCTTCTTCGAGGAGCTTGGCAAAAGAGCTGAAGACCTTGTCCTCGCTCCCTTTCACCTTTGCCTCAACCGAGTAGGATATGACCGCCGGCAGCCCTTGGGTGGGCGTGTAGATGATGGGATCGTTTGCAGAGCAGAGGGTGTCCCCGGTGGTGGTTTCCTTGAGCTTGGCAACGGCGATAATATCCCCTGGCCCGGCCGACTCAACGGGCTGTTGTTTTTTCCCTTTCAATATCAGGATCTGGCCCAATTTCTCTTTTACCTCTTTATTTGCGTTGTACACCGTTGAATCGGATTCAACAATACCGGAGAAAACCCGTAAAAGAGTAAGTTTGCCGGCAAAGGGATCGGCAACTGTCTTGAAGACGAGGGCAGAAAAGGGGCCGTCCGCGGCAGGGGGTCTTTCAATTATTTCTTCTTTCCCCGGGACGGTTCCCTGTCTGGGCGGTCTCTCCAAGGGAGACGGGATCCCCTGAACGATCAGGTCCATCAACTGAGCGACCCCCATGTTCAGCAGTGCTGAGCCGCAGATGATCGGGACCACCATCCCTGATTTGATCCCCTGGAAAAGGGTCTCTTCGATCTCTTGATCTGAAAGGGCTTCTCCTTCCAAATATTTCTCCATCAGATCATCGTTCACTTCCACGATATTTTCGATCATTATCTCTCGCCATTCATTGACAATCTCCTCCATGTCAGGGGGAATCTCAGCACTATCGAATTTTCCACTCCCGTCTTTGGTGAAGACGACGGCCTTTCTTTTGACAAGATCCACCAGCCCTGAAAAGTTGCTTTCCGCACCGATGGGGAGGAACAGGGGGGTCGCCTTTATCTCAAAAATCCGGGTGGCCTCATCCACGATCTTAAAGAAATCCGCCCGTTCTCTATCCATCCTGTTGACAAAGATGATTCTCGGAAGTCGCTGTTCTTCAGCAAAGGCCCATACCTTTTCCGTGCCGACCTTTACGCCTGCCGTGGCGTCAATAACGACGACGACACCGTCGGCCGCCTGAAGGGAGAATTTGGTGTCGGAAAGAAAGTTGTCGTCGCCCGGGGTGTCAATAACGTTAATAATATGTTTTTTCCAGTTGCAGTCATGAAAAGAGGTGCTCAGGGTGGCCTTCTTCTTTATCTCCTCCGGCTCAAAATCAAAGTTGGATGTGCTATCGTCTACCTTGCCGAGCCTTGTTGTTGCCTTTGCGTTGAAGAGGATGGCTTCAGCCAGAGAGGTTTTCCCCGAGCCCCCATGTGCAATGAGAGCTGTGTTTCTTAACTGCTCACTTTTTTTATCCATAGTTAGAGACCCTTTCGTGGTAAATATAGCGTTCGATGTTGTATATGTGCGGTCGGGAACAACGCTTGACGCCATTACAGGACCCCACTGAATCTCCAGCGTCATGGCGCATCCATTTGGCGGCTTCAAACTGCAAAAACAGGCTCTTTTTCAAGAAACGCGGAGATTTTTGCAGCAATGGGGTTTATATGGGCGTCAAAAACGGAAACATAAAATTTACACCAAGAATTGAAACAAAGTCAAGACAAGAATTTGGAAGGTATTTTTTTGATTGCCAATTTTGGGAAATGTGTTATCCTATAAAATTGTGAGTGAGAATTGCAGCTAGAACATTATCCGGGGAAGGCGGATTAGACCCATCTTGTTTCTTCACAACGGCATAGCGCTTTTCATGGCCTATCTGGAGGATCAAAAGGGATATTCCCAACATACGGTGAGGAATTACCTTAATGACCTGGGGCAGTTTTCAGAGTTCCTGTGCTCGAGAGGTAATTCGGCTCATAAAGAGCGCACGGACGATTTTGCAATCGAGGCAATCGACCCGTTGATCATAAGAGAATATGTGGGGAGTTTTTATGGAAGGCTCACACGAACCTCTATTGCCCGCAAACTTTCTGCTCTCCGCTCCTTTTTTCTTTTTTTAGAGAAGCAGGGCCTCAATATGAGAAACCCGGCAGCCGATATCGCAACGCCCAAATTAGAAAAATATGTACCTACCCATCTTCCGGTGGACGATGTGTTCAGGTTGCTTGAGAGGCCTGATCGTAAAAAGCCCCTCGGCCTGAGAGATCTGGCTATCCTGGAGGTGCTCTATTCTTGCGGAATAAGGGCCGGAGAACTCGAGGGTCTCGACATGGCCAGTATTGATTTTGGTGAACGGCTGGTCAAGGTAACGGGCAAAGGAAACCGGGAGCGGGTGGTGCCGATTGGCCGTCAGGCCCTAAAGGCTGTGAAGGACTACTTAGATGTGACCCACGATATAAGGAGAAAGGCGGGGGAGGTATTACCAGACAGCCCGCTCTTCATCAATTTCCGGGGGGGTCGTCTTTCGGCGCGAAGCGTTGGGAGAATCATCAAGCGGTATGTGAAGGAGGCCGGCTTGACATCTGAGATCAGCCCTCATTCCATGCGGCATACCTTTGCCACCCACTTGCTGGATGGGGGCGCCGATCTCCGCTCAGTGCAGGAGTTGTTGGGACACGCAAGCCTGTCAACGACTCAGAAATATACGCATGTAAGCCTGGATAGGCTTATGGAAGTATATGATAAGGCGCATCCCCGAAGTTGAGAGAAAAAGTTTGAAGTGCCTAAAGTTGCAAATGACTAAAATGCCTAAAGTGAGAGTATAAGGGATTCTGTTTAGATTCTTACACGTTAAATGTGAGAGATTATCTCTCAGAATGTTGGGATCTACTTGATAACAATAAGTTTTTCAGTTGCAATGAAAATTTCAAATATCTTTGGCGAGGACTTTGATAGGTTCAATCTGAAAGATTATCTCTATTCTCTTGGACCTCTGCCCCTCATATATGTGGTGAGAACCTGGAAATTGGAAATTTGAAAACGAAGGATGGGTTGCTTTCGACTCCTGTGATCCCTGCATCTAATACTTGAGACCTTATATGCCTCATTACCTTAACTTTAGGCAATTTAGGCACTTTAGCTCACTTTAGGCACTTTTCCGGTTTATCCGGGTTAGGCACTTTCATCTTTAGGCACGTGTAACTCTTTTTTGAGGATGAATCGATGACACGAGGTGATTCAAATAAACTTAGGGCCACCACGGTTCTTGCGGTCTTGAAGGACGGCCGCGGCGTCATGGCAGCCGATGGTCAGGTGACGCTTGGTGAGACCATTATGAAGCATAAGGCTATAAAGATCCGGCGTATGTACAAGGAGAGCGTCCTGGTAGGGTTTGCAGGGGCTGCTGCCGACGCCTTCAACCTGTTTGAGCGGTTGGAGGGAAAGCTGGAGTCTTATAACGGGAATCTCACCCGTGCCGCCGTGGAACTGGCAAAGGACTGGAGAACCGACAAGATACTCCGAAAATTGGAGGCCCTCCTCCTTGCCATGGACAAGGAACATATCCTTATAATTTCAGGCACCGGAGACGTCATCGAACCGGACCAGCCCGTGGCGGCGATCGGATCGGGCGGTCCCTTTGCCCTCTCTGCTGCACAGGCCCTGGTGGCCCATTCCGAACTGGATCCATCCACCATTGCCACTGAGGCCATGAAGATTGCCGCGTCAATTTGCCTCTATACCAATGAGCAGATTACGGTATGCGAACTGGATGCGTAGACCCACAAGACCGTTTTAGAGGATCTTAAGATGGACTCGTGCCCGAACCGGATTTCGTTTAGGCCAAATCTGATTATCGAAATCCGAAATCTCCCCGGGCCGGAGGCCGAAACAGGTTCGATGACTCTAATGACAATATGACGGAAACGAACAATTTACAATAAGTTCTAATTTCTTAATCGCTGAATCCACAATTACCCGTAAGTTTTTTTGCGGCCGTATGAATCATGAGGCAAAAATGGAAATGGCTGTTGAAGAAGAAGATCAGTTTGTTGAAGTGTTGACACCGAGAGAAATCGTATCGGAATTGGATAAATATATTATCGGGCAGGACCAGGCAAAACGGTCTGTGGCGATTGCGTTGAGAAACCGGTGGCGGCGGCAGCAGGTTCCACCGGAACTCAAGGATGAAATTGCGCCGAAGAATATCATCATGATGGGCCCCACGGGGGTCGGGAAAACGGAGATCGCCAGACGATTGGCCCGTCTTGCCAATTCACCTTTCCTCAAGGTCGAGGCCACAAAGTTTACCGAGGTGGGTTATGTGGGCCGGGATGTGGAATCCATGATTAGAGACCTGACGGAACTGGCCGTCAACATGGCCAAAAAAGACGAGTACGAGATCGTCAAGCCAAAGGCAAGGGAACTGGCTGAAGAGAGGTTGCTTGACATCCTTCTGCCGAAAAAAACCGAAGAGGTTCATGAGGAGGAAGAAGGGGAGAAAGAGCGGATATTGGAGGTCGTCAAATCTGACAAGCCGGAAACGTCGACCCGTGAAAAACTGCGGCGGATGCTCAAGAGCGGGAAGTTAGACAAGCGTTATGTAGAATTGGAAGTCTCCAACAGCAATATGCCGATGGTTGAGATTTTTTCGAGTGCAGGTCTCGAGGAGATGGAGTTCAATGTCAAGGAGATCTTTGGGAATATTCTGCCTACCAGGAAAAAGAAGCGGCGGGTAAAGATTCCCGAGGCAATGGAGATCCTTTTTCAGGAAGAATCACAACGGCTCATCGACATGGATAAAGTGATAGAAAAGGCCGTCAGGGTTACAGAACAAAACGGCATCATCTTCCTGGATGAATTAGACAAGGTGGCAGGTTCTGAATCTTCCTATGGTCCCGATGTTTCGCGCGAGGGAGTTCAGAGGGACCTCCTTCCAATTGTTGAGGGCTCAACTGTCGCCACAAAATATGGGATGGTAAAGAGTGACCATATCCTGTTTATTGCGGCAGGTGCCTTTAACGTGAGTAAACCATCCGATCTGCTGCCGGAACTGCAGGGCAGATTTCCGATCAGGGTGGAACTAGATTCTCTTTCCATGGAAGACTTCATACGGATCCTTCTGGAACCGAAAAACGCACTGATTACCCAATACGAGGCCCTCCTTGCCACGGAAGGGATTGATCTGATATTCGAGGAGCCTGCTGTCAGGGAGATTGCCAGCATGGCCAGCAAGGTCAACGAGCGCACAGAGAATATCGGGGCCCGGCGCCTCCACACGGTGATGGAAAAATTAGTCGATGAAATATCTTTTGACGCCCCGGATATGACCGTGAAGAGCGTGACCATCAGCAAGGACTATGTGAGAGAAAAATTGACAGATATCTTAGAGGACGAAAACCTGAGCAGGTACATACTTTAAGATTGCCGATTGTCGATTTGCGATTGTCGATTGAAAGATGTGTGCAAAATGACACATTTCCAGGAACCGAAAAGCAGCTTCTTAGACATTATTTCCTAGATCCATGAAACGGTTTATTCCTGAATGATTAACCTGAATATCTAAACTTTTAGCTTACGGAAAACCTGATGATACCTGACACAGACAGGGCCCGGGTCTTGATCGAAGCCCTCCCCTACATCCGGCGGTTCAACGGGGCCACCATTGTTGTCAAGTATGGCGGCCATGCCATGGTGGACGAGCAGTTGAAGCACGATTTTGCCCTGGATATCATCCTCATGAAGTATGTGGGTATGAACCCTGTGGTGGTTCACGGTGGTGGCCCCCAGATAGGCGATTTCCTGAAGAAACTCTCTATCGAGTCGGAATTCGTAGACGGAATGCGGATCACCGATCGACAGACCATGGACGTAGTGGAGATGGTTCTGGTGGGCAAGGTCAACAAGGAGATCGTCACACTCATCAACCAGAACGGCGGGAGCGCTGTCGGGCTGTCAGGGAAAGACGGAAATTTGATCTTGGCCAAGAAAATGAAATATCTTAAGAGCCGTGGACAGGATCAGGCGCCTGAGATCATCGATATGGGCATGGTCGGTGAGATCACGGCTATCAACAACGGCATCCTTTCCAGCATCATGAAAAGCGAGTTTATTCCGGTCATTGCACCGGTCGGCACGGGCGATGAAGGGGAGACCTACAATATCAATGCGGATCTGGTGGCAGGTGCGGTCGCGTCATCCCTGAACGCCAGGAAACTGGTTTTGCTCACGGATACCGAAGGCGTACTTGATAAGAACAAGACGTTGATCTCGAGCCTGAAGGCAGATGAGGCCCGCGCCTTGATCGGGGAGGGCACCATCGTCGGGGGGATGATCCCCAAAGTGAACTGTTGTCTGAATGCCCTGGCCAACGGTGTCGGAAAGACGCACATCATCGATGGACGTGCCTCCCACGCGATCCTGCTGGAAGTTCTGACAAAAATAGGCGTCGGCACAGAGATCGTGGGTTGATGGGGAATAAGTGAGTCCCATATCAGGCGGGATGACTAGAGTAAACCAAAATTGCGGGTAAGCATTCGTGTGAGACTCCATCTGAAGGAGTTCAGAAGGAATTCAGAAGGAGTTCACCTGTCAAGGTTTTATAAAAGGCTGATGTCTGAACTCCGAATAACGACTGTGGAAAAGGAATGGAAAAATGAACAATACGCGACAAGACGAATCAACCATGAGTTTGGCAGACAGGTACATGTTCCGGAC
>CAZACO010000236.1:0-6632 GCA_964483185.1 uncultured Desulfobacteraceae bacterium | reverse complement strand
ACCCACAGGGCGGTACACCAATTGTTGGATGTTCCCAAAGTCTTCGATGACCCGCTTGCGCTAAAGATTATCTGCGAAAATGCCGAAAAGGAAATATGGGTAGATCTGTGTCAGCTTCAGAAAAAGCGTTCCCTGCGCGCATTCATTGCTCTGCGGAGCCGGTATGCAGAGGACGAATTGGCCCGTGCAATGGAGAGGGGTGTCCGACAGTACGTCGTCCTGGGAGCGGGTCTTGACACGTTCGGTTATCGAAATTCTTACCCTGTGTCGCGTCTGCGCGTCTTTGAGGTGGACCATCCGGCCACGCAGACGTGGAAGCGCGTGCGGCTTCGCGAGGCGGAAATAGCGATTCCAGATTCGCTGACCTTCGCCCCTGTTGACTTCGAGCAACAGACGCTCGCCAACGGCCTGAATCGTGCAGGTTTCAGGACAGATGAGCCGGCGTTTTTTTCCATGCTGGGCGTTGTGGTGTATTTGACGAAGACAGCCGTCATGGAGACATTCAAGTTTGTGGCCTCCCTGCCTGCCGGCAGCGAGATCGTGTTCGACTACGCCATCTTGTCCTCGATGCTGAGCGAGCGTCAACGATTCGCCCGGGAGTCACTGGCACACCGGGTGGCTGCCATCGGGGAGCCCTGGATCACCTACTTTGATCCAGCATCCCTCGCGCGTGACCTCCGGGCCATGGGGTTCAAACAGGTGGAGGATTTGGGGCCTGAAGCGGCGAACGACCGCTACTTCAAGGATCGCACGGACGGCCTCCGTATCAGTGGGAGTGCTCGCCTCATGATGGCCCGCACCTGATCCTGAGGGGATTGAGGATGAATGGCCTAACCAATCTGGAGACCCCGACTCAGACCCAAATCTGAGCGTCAATTCTGCGAAGTTATTCTTGAGTGAGCCCTAAGGCCGCGCGTCAAAGGAGTCCGCTGAGTGTTGATAGGATCGATCGGTTTCGGCAATGGCGGGCAGGGGCTTGACACACACGGCCGAATCACCTATAGTTTACTACTAAAAAAAGGGGCTTCTTATCTACCAACTCAACCAGATCAACTTCCAACAAGGAGGATTGATATGAGCCATAATGGTGACCTCAATTTTCAGATGTATCGGACCATGTTACGGATCAGACGATTTGAAGAGAAACTTATTGAATTGAAGGCCCGCGCCGCTATTCCAGGGGTTCTCCATCTCTATATAGGCGAAGAGGCAACGGCAACGGGGGTTTGTGCGGCGCTTCGGCCGGATGACTTCATCACGAGCACCCACAGGGGGCATGGTCACTGTATTGCCAAGGGAGGCGAACTCTCCCGTATGATGGCGGAACTTTTTGGCCGTGTCACGGGATATTGTAATGGTAAAGGCGGCTCTATGCACATCGCCAATCTCAAGCTGGGTATTTTGGGGGCAAACGGCATTGTCAGTGCCGGAATGCCGATTGCCGGAGGGGCGGCCCTTTCTGCCAAGATGAGAGGGACGGATCAGGTGGTGGCCTGTTTTTTTGGAGACGGAGGTGCAAACCAGGGTGCCTTTCATGAAAGCCTCAATATGGCCGCCATCTGGAATTTACCGGTCATATACGTCTGTGAGAATAATCAGTATGCCATCTCAGTAGCCCAAAGCAGGAGCTCTTCGGTCAGTGATGTCTACATCCGAAAAGATGCGTATGGCATACAGGGTTGTCAGGTAGACGGTAACGACGTGACAGCCGTTTACGAGGCAGCCCAGGACGCCGTACAAAGAGCCAGAAAGGGAGAAGGCCCTACCCTCCTGGAATGTAAGACCTACCGCTGGCGCGGTCATTACGAGGGCGAAGCTGACCGGACGTTTACGTATCGGGCCGCCGAGGAGATAGAGAAGTGGAAAAAGAAATGTCCTATAGAACGCTTTCAAAAAAGACTTCTCGAAGAAGGCACTTTCTCGCAAACGGATTTTGATCAGATTGATGTCGAAGTCAAACAGGAGATTGAAGAAGCCATTCGCTTCGCAAATGACAGCCCTTTTCCGGAGCCGGAAGATGCCCTTCAAGGCCTGTACGCACTATAAAGGGAGGATACCATCATGAGAGAGATCACCTTTGCCGATGCCCTGGTCGAAGCCCTTGCTGAAGAGATGCGTCGTGATGACCGTGTCTTTATCATGGGAGAAGATGTGGGTCGATTTGGCATGATCTATGTGGCAAGACCCAGCTTATGGGAAGAATTCGGGGATGAACGTGTAAGGGATACGCCAATTTCTGAGAATGCCATTATAGGATTTGCCCTGGGAGCATCCATAACGGGTATGCGGCCGGTAGCCGACATCATGTTCTGTGACCTGATGGCTGTTGCCATGGATCAAATCGTTAATCAGACAGCCAAGATTCGTTATATGTTTGGCGGCGATATCAAGGTGCCGATGGTCATCCATTCCTCTTTAGGAGGCCTCCGAAATGCAGCAGCTCAACACTCTCAGAGTCTTGAGTCATGGTTTACCCACATACCCGGTCTGAAGGTTGTTTTGCCCTCAACGCCGTCTGACGCAAAAGGGCTGCTCAAAACCGCCATACGAGACGATAACCCCGTGCTCTTTTTCGGTCATCAGCAACTTATGCACATAAAAGGCCCTGTCACGGAAGAGGAACTCCTGATTCCCTTTGGGATGGCCGACCTCAAGAGAGAGGGAAGCGATGTTACACTGGTAACATATTCCCTCATGGTCCATAAAGCCCTTGCAGCAGCCGAAGAGCTCGAAAAACAGGGCATCCATGTTGAGGTGATTGATCTCAGGACGCTCAATCCATGGGACAAAAAAACCGTTCTTGAGTCGGTAGAAAAGACGGGCCGTCTTTTGATCGTTCATCAGGCAACCACTACCAGTGGATTTGGGGCGGAGATAGCTGCCACATTGGCGCAGGACGGATTCGAGTTCCTGATCGGCCCCATCCGTCGTCTTGGAGGGCTTGATGTGCCTGTACCTTTCAGCCCGGAACTCGAGAACTTTGTTCTCCCCAATGAACAGAAAATCGTCAAAGAAGTGATCAGCATGGTGGAGGCGTAAGACGTATCCAAAAAATTTACAGAAAAAAAGGGCGCGGTCCTGATGGCTACAGAAGTTATCATTCCCTCTCTGGGAGAAGTTGTTGAAGAGGTCACAATCCTCAAGTGGTTTAAGTCCGAAGGCGAGCCGGTAGAAGAAGGGGAGCCTTTGCTTGAAGTGGAATCCGAGAAGGTGACAGTAGAAATCGAGTCGCCCGCCTCGGGCTTCTTGGGAAGGATTCTTTTCCCCAAGGGTTCAAAGGTCCCCATCACAAAAACGGTTGCTATCATTGTGTCACAGGGGGAACCCGTACCTGAGGGATATGATGCGCAACTGTCGGAAACTTCTCTGAAGACCAGCGCGCCTGAAATCAAGCAGATGGGTCCATTGGGAAAAGAATCGGATGACATTAAGGCAGCACCGGTGGCCCGGAAACTGGCCAAAACCCATGGGATCGACCTTTCCCTTGTGACACCCACAGGGCCCCATGGAACCATTATGAAAAAAGATGTAGCGGCATATCTTGCCTCTTCCCCAACAGACCCGTCCGTCTCGGGTTCCACGTCGTCCGTGAGGGAAAAAGAGCGGATAAAGGCATCTCCGCTGGCGCGCTCAATGGCCAAGACCCACAATCTGGATTTGAGAGATGTACAGGGCACCGGTCCCGGCGGAAGGATTACACGGCAGGACATCCAGAGAGAACTGGCGGGACAGAAAACCGATATCGAGAAAACAGAAGAGACAGCGCAAAAAGGGTGGCCAGGAACAGTAATGGGCAAAGTCCCCATAAAGAACGTCCCCATAGAGGGCGTTCGGCGCGTTATCTTTGATAATATGTTCCAGAGTATAAGCCAGACCGCGCAGTTAACCCTCCATACTGAGACCTGCGCCGAATCTATTGTGGCATGGCGGCAGCGTCTTAACAGGGATGGCGCGACGGTTTCATACAACGCCATCCTCGTAAAGATTTCTGCGATGGCTCTTCGTCTTCACCCAGATATAAACAGCACGGTGGATGGAGATATGATCCGCGTGTGGCGGCAGATTCATATCGGTGTGGCCATGGAGGCCAACGACTCGCTCATCGTGCCCGTTGTCAGAAACCCTGACATAAAAACAGTTCGGGAGATTGAACATGACATAACGGAGTTGGTCCGCAAAACAAGAGAAAACAACCTTGTACCCGATGACCTGGTAAACGGGACCTTTACCATATCAAATCTGGGCTTTGCCGATATCGATTATTTCACACCCATCATCCGCCCGCCCGAGAGTGCCATACTGGGTGTGGGGAGGATTGCAAAAAAACCCGGCATCAGAGACGACCGGGTTGTCCCTGAGGCCCGGATGGGATTGAGTCTGACCTTTGACCACCGGATTATCGACGGCGCGCCTGCTGCCAGGTTTCTGAATACCATAAAGGGCATGGTTGAGGACCCCCTGACAATGATCAGTTGAGCAAAGTACTTGCGCAGGTCCAGACAGGGAAATGGCCTCTTCACGTGCCAATTACGACGAACGGTCAGCGTTTCTGTAGAAACCAAAAACATCAAATCTTTGTGGAACCCAATTATGAAAGAACGCTTGACTCCGCTCGCTTTGGCTTGCCAAATCAAACCTCTTGAATTTCCTCAAAACATCCAGTAATTTCTCCCAGTATGCGCCAAGATATTATATCAGGCGGCCAAACCGGGAAAGATAGGGCAGCCCTTGACGTAAGGCTGATAAAGGACAAAGGCGAATGAGGAGAATCAAATGAAAGACGTAGTTGTCATCGGAGGAGGTGCAGGTGGGGTGCCCGCGGCCATCAGGGCGGCGCAACTGGGGGCCGATGTGACCATTGTGGACGTCAAGGATTTCGGCGGGCTTTGCATGAACAGGGGATGCGTCCCGTTCGGACATATGATGGTGGCATCCGATATACTCGGTGCAGTTGCTTTTGGAAAAAAGGTGGGGCTCTCTTTTAAAGGGATTTCAAAAGATTATTCAGCCCTGAAAAAGCGACAAGATGAACTTATCGGCTTCATGAGACAGGGCGTAATAAGTACAATCAGGAAGAACAATATTGAACTCATTGAGGGGAAGGGAAAGATCGCCGGGAAAGGAAAGGTGGAGATAAACGGTAAAGCCATATCATGCAAAAAGATCATTTTGGCTACCGGAGCAACATGGGTTAAACCGGATTTTCCCGAAGGGGATCTGGAAGAGGTGATCAACAGTGATGAGTTGCTGGCCGTTGATGAACTTCCAAAAAGGGTACTCCTTTTCGGGCGAAACCCCTGGCTTTTGGAAATCGCGCAGTTTCTCCACCGGTTCGGGACGAAGGTGGTTTTGGCCACTCCGGACAAGGCGATTCTTCCGGAGGAAAGCAAGACCATCCGGACCCGCCTGAACAAGGCGTTGAAAGCGGAGGATATCGAAATCAAGAAGGAGGCGAAGATTGCAGGTGCCTGTAAAGGAAAAGGTGGGCTCCGTGTGGACTTAGACTCAAAAGAAGGTAGTGAAACCGTTGTCGTAGACAGAATTCTCTATATTGAAAGGGCTGCTTCCTTAAAGGGCCTTGGCCTTACCAGCATCGGTCTTGACGAAAACAAGGACTATGTCGAGGTAAACGATAAGATGGAGACCCAGGCAGAGGGTGTTTACGCTATCGGAGACCTGACCGGTCCCCAGTCAAAACATTATTCTCATTTTTCGTCCGAAGGGGGAATCGTTGCTGCTGAAAACGCCATGGGATTGGTTTCGTCCGTGAACCCGATGACCTTCACCCGTGTCCTTTTTACTCAGCCACAGGTAGCGAGTGTCGGGCTGACACCTAAAGAGGCAAAAAAGGCGGGGCATGATGTTGTTGTGGGCGCGGCCCCATACGGGATGAACCCCTATGGAATGCTCCTTGCCGAAAACGAAGGGATTGTAGAAGTCGTGGGTGAGAAAAAATACGGGGAAGTGCTCGGCGTACACTTTATCGGTAGTCATGCATCTGAAATGGCTGGCCAGGCGATTCTCGCTATCCAGTTGGAGGCTACCTTGGAAGACCTGGCACGGGCCTCTTTTCCGCATCCCACGCTGAGTGAATCCCTTGCAGAAGCCGCAAGAGATGCCCTGGGGAGGCACATCTACCTTCCGTAGGATGCTACGTCCACCCGAGGGCCGAATCGGACCGTCGCCACATTCCTTAGAAAGCAAAAGGTCAGGGTGAGCGAAAAGGCCCGGCCTAAAATTGACTCCCGTGAAGCCTACCGCAACTATATCCAGCTTCTGCGAGGAGCCATGGTCGTACCGGCAGGATTGGCCGGTGATGGGTTGCCCGTCGGCGTCCAGATTGTCGGGCCCCAGTATGGCGATTTAACATGCATCCACTTTGCACGGCTGCTTGAACGGGAGTTTCAGGGCTTTATTCCACCGCCCGGATTCGAGTAGTCATCATGTCACACGCACCGATGAACGATCCTATCTGCCAATCCCTCGGCACCCGATACCCCATTCTCCTTGGCGAGTTCCTGAAGGTCCGCAGGATACGCAGCGGTCAGCACGTCCCAGCCAAAAAAATCCTAAGTACTAACCTGAATTTTGCATGAAATGACGCTAAGAATGCTGTGCGACCTTGTGAGCCC
>CAZACO010000235.1:1683-6659 GCA_964483185.1 uncultured Desulfobacteraceae bacterium | reverse complement strand
GAAGGGATTGCTGCAGGGAATCTGGATGTTGCCCTCCCTCGCATCAGTTCCCGGGACGAGGTTGGCGTGCTGGCAGATGCCTTTGCCCATATGGAGGACTCGCTCAAGCAATACATCAAGGATCTGACGGAAACCACCGCTGCAAAGGAGCGCATCGAAGGCGAGTTGCGTGTGGCCCGTGATATCCAGATGGGGATGCTTCCCAAGGTGTTTCCGCCGTTTCCGGACATCACACAATTTGATATATATGCCACCCTTGACCCGGCGAGAGAGGTGGGGGGTGATCTCTATGATTTCTTCTTTATGGATGATGACCATCTCTGTTTCACCGTGGGCGATGTGGCCGGAAAAGGGGTGCCTGCTGCCCTTTTCATGGCGGTAACCCAGACCCTTATCAAGGCGAAGGGCACGCAAAGACTCTCCCCCGGGAAGATCCTTACGAGAGTCAATGAGGATCTTTCCCTGGAAAATCCGTCATTTATGTTTGTGACCCTTTTTTTAGGCATTCTCAATATTCGGACCGGCGAGTTGGAATACTGCAACGGCGGGCACAATCCGCCCTGCATTATCCGTGCGAACGACACGATCGAGTCCATGGCGCTGACCGACGGGCTTGCACTTGGGATTGTAAAGGATTTTTCTTACCGATCAAAGAAGACCTGGCTCAAAACAGGTGATACGATTTTTCTCTATACCGATGGGGTGACAGAGGCGATGAATCAGAAAAAGGAGCTTTTTACAGAGAAACGGCTGGAACAGGATCTGGCTGTCCTGAAGGACAGGCCCCTTGACCAGATGGCCGGCGGCATCATGGATCGGATCAAGATCTTTTCTCAGGGAGAGCCGCAGGCAGACGACATCACGATGCTGATATTGAGGTTCCATGGGTAAGGGTTTGGCGGATGATCGGGAGGGTGAAGGCGTTCGGCTGACGGGTTTGGCAAAACCGGAAACAAGGGGGGTACGGCACCATGCCGGCAATAGAATACGAACTGGATGAGAGAGTGGCGGTCATGACCATGAATGATGGGGAGAACCGGTTTAATCTCCCGTTTTTAAAAACGTTTCTCGATGCGTTGGATCAGGTTGAGGCGGATACCGACGCCAATGCATTGGTCGTGACATCTTCCCATGAAAAGATATTTTGTAACGGGATCGATTTAGACTGGCTGGTCCCTTATATACAAAAGGGGGATAGGGATACCGCAACCACATTTTTTTACATGATGAACCGGCTTTTCAAGCGGATTTTGCTCTATCCGATGCCTACCATTGCCGCCATATCAGGTCATGCATTTGCGGGCGGCGCCATCATGAGCTGTGCCTTCGATTTTCGTTTCATGCGTTCAGACCGGGGTTTTTTTTGCTTCCCGGAGGTGGATCTCGGCATCCCATTCCTTCCCGGGATGATTGCACTCATACAGAAGGCAATCCCGCAGTACAAGGTGGAGGAGCTTCATTACACAGGAAAGCGGGCAACGGCAGAGGAGTGCGTGGCCCACCACTTTGTCATCAAGGCGTGCCATATGGATGACTTGATGGACGAGACGCTCTCTTTTGCAAAGGGACTGAACAAGCGGAGAGAGGTTATTGCCGTGATGAAACAGCGGATGTACAAAGAGATCGTCCATGCGTTTGAGGTGGATGATCCTCCGGTGATTGCTTCCGGCATGTTTCATGTGTAAGGGCCCGCGCAAAAACAACTTATTCTTGCGCGAGCCCTAAGGCCTGGAATCGTCTTTCAGCCAGACCTCCGTATTTTTGAGGGGATTTCCCTTTTCCTTGCTCAACTTTTTGAAAAACGAGAGCACTTCCCTGATAGAGCCCCCCTTTTTTTCCAGAACCGCTTCGAAGAGGCGAAAATGGCGGTGATACAGACCCACTGCCAATATGTATGCGTTGTTCAGGGGCCTCTGCCCGAAGCGTGCAAAGCGGTCCGTCTTGAACACTCCCTCAAGCGCTTTGAATGTTTCAAGGGATCTCGCGAAAACCTGTTCTCTCCGGGCCAGTTTTTCCCGATAGCTCAGGGACGATCCATAAAGAAGTTCCAGTTCATCCATCAGACAAGCCAGGAACCTGGAGAATAGGCGTTCATCTTCGATAGATGCCTTTACCTGTTGGGTAAAAGGGTGTGCCGGGCCGAAGGCGTGTTCGAAAAACAGAAGGGCGCCAACCTTTCCTACCAGGACCGCCAGCCCTTCGTTAAATGCGCCCTGGCCTTTGAGATAAATCGTGGTATGCGTCATCTCGTGGAGGATGGTTTCGACCAGGTCAGGCGTAGATCCCTCGATCAGGTTCAGGGTAACAGGGTCTTTGAACCAGCCTAAGGTGCTGTACGCATCTGCAATGCCTATGGAGACGTCCAGGTTTTCGCGGATGAGTCTGTCCTGTTCTTCTTTCGCGCCGTCAAGTTCAAAAAATCCCAAGTACGGCATATCCCCGACAACGGGAAACCACCAGGTTTTTCGAGAAAGGCGGTCTTTGGGGGAGGCCGAGAGCGTATAGATCGGCCGTTGGGGGGAGTCGAGGTAAACGGTTTCATAGTTCTGGGTTTTTTTGAGTCCCAACTCCTTTTCCCCGAAATCCTTGATCCGTGCTACAAGTCGCAGTCTGGCCTGCTGGTCAGATGTCAGGGTATCTTTGTTCAATGCCTCATTTATCGGGATGGAACCGTTGAGCAGTCGAAACTGCCCAACCGCAGCATGAAAAAGATAGGTCACATCGCACCCTGAGCAAAGCAGGATGAGGATGATCGTAACACAGATGGTTCGTTTCCTTGTCACGGCTAAATGATCTTATCCCTCTTTCCCGTTGGAGTAAAGGAAGACCTTCCGGTCTCCATGGACGATCCAGCCCCATTTGCTTAGCACACATGTTCTTTTGCTTCAATGACGAAAACCCGCTCTCCTCGTATCTCAAAAAGTCCGGCTTCCGTTTCAAACGAGTGTGGCAACGGTCCCGGATTTATTGAGATGCCACCTCTCCTCTTGACAACTTCCTCAAAAGAGAATAGGTAATAATAAAAGGCGTATAGCACACGGTTTTGGGGTCAGAGCCGATCACAAGTGGGAAAGGAGTGGTGTTCCGAACCCCTGAACCTTTGAACTCTGAACCTTGAACCTTAAAAGGAGGAGGTGTTGCCATGGCTGATGAGCAGGTCGGAGTGATTGTCAAGTTTTTCGCCAAGCCAAGTGTTGCTGCCCTGGAAGTAACGAATGGGACCATCAAAAAGGGCGATTTGCTGAAATACAAGGGCCACACAACTGATTTTACAGAAGAGATCGCCAGCATGGAGATCGATAATCAGTCTGTGGATGAAGTCAAGCCCGGCGACCTTGTAGGCGTGAAGGTCAAGGAAAGGGTCAGAGAAGGGGACAAGGTTTACAAGGTGTCGGAGTAGCCTTCGATCTCTTTCATGAGTCCTGGTATCAGTTTTCTGATAAAGCCCTCTTTATCAAAGGTGTTTACCGCAAAGAACCTCGGGTAGTCAGGGTGATCCTGGCTGAGAAGGGGTGTTTTTGCCTGAAGCCCGGGAGCTAATCTGTCGAACTGGATGATGAGTTCCACCAATGTGAATTCCTCTCCTGGATAGCCCTCAAGCCAGCCCAGTCTCTTCATGCATTCAAACCTGATTCGATCCAACAAGAACAGGTGCAGATCAATAACTGCCATCTTGTTTTTTGAGTCAAGCTCACTAAACTCAAATCCCGAGCCCAGGTCTTTGAGGTTCATAATCAGATCATACAGATAAAAGACACCCTCATTTCTCCCCTGCGCCAGATAGGAGAGGGTTGTAAAGGAGATATGGCACAGCCGGGTGTCCGGCCCGAAATCTTCCTTGAACCGGCTCGTCCAGTTCCTGAAGCCCCGCTTCACCGCTAACAGGAGCCTCCCCTTTTCCAGATCAATTACCTGTGGCATGGTGTCCGCCCCGATTATCGCTGGTCACCTTTTTCCGAAAAGGGGATGGTCAGTTGGTACACGCCGCCCTCCATAACAGCCTGGATAGGTCCGTCCGCGGCGGATTCAAAGACCTTCAGCATCGATTTGTTGGTGGCCAGCACATCGGCCTTGAACCCCTCAATCCCCTTTTCCTTGGCGATTTTCATGAGCATCTCGAAGAGGAATGTTGCGATCCCTTTTCCCTGGTAGTCTTCGTCCACCACAAAGGCCACATCCGCATAGGGGAGGTCGTGAAGTTGGACATACCGGGCCTCGGCAACGATACGTCCCTCTCCCGGCTCACCCATCAGCCCAACGATGGACAGGGTCTTTCTGTAATCGATATTCACATACTCCTGCATTCTGGCATGGGGCATGGTCTTTATGGGAGAAAAATAGCGGTAATAGACCGTCTTGTCGGAAAAACGGTAAAAAAGCCGTCTCATTTCATCCACATCAGACGGTTTGATGGCGCGGAAACGAACTGAAAGGCCATCTTTGAACATGTGGTCGCAGGCCAATTCCTCGGGGTAGAGGTGGCCTGATTCTGCAAGATAGCGCTGATCAGGGAATAAGAAATGCTTTTCCTTGGCAAGGCGAACCAGTTCTGCCCGGTCATCGGGATGGGCGATGTCGATCAGTGCCAGGGCGCGTTCCCGGGTCGTCCGGCCGGTCATGGAGGCGACGCCATATTCCGTCACGACCAGATCCAGAGATTCCCGGTTGGAAAACTGGTTGGGGTGATCTTCTACTGAAATGACGATGTTGGGCTTGTTCTTCAGATTGCGACTTGGCAGGGCAAAGACGGTCCGCCCCCCCCTGGAAAAGGCAGCCCCTTTAAAAAACTCCTGTGCCTCTCCCGGCCCGGCCCCAACGTTTCCCTTCCCGCCATGCAAGGCTATGCCGCCGGTGAGATCCACCTTGCGGGCAGGCAACACCACGATAAAATGGTCATTTGCCCCGATTCTCTTGGGGTCCGCCACCACATCGATCCCTTGAAACTCTATCAGGGGGTTAAGGTCCAGCCAATGCAT